>JBKXCY010000011.1:0-19263 GCA_046994005.1 Streptococcus sp. | reverse complement strand
CTTATCTTCTAAAAGATCCAAGCTATTGGACTGGTCTTGGTAGATCCAGAGCATCTCTTTGATAGCTGATTTGATGGCGATGGGACGAAGGGTCGTGATCGGAAACTCGCCTTTTGCGAGATCAAACTCCATAAAAGCACCTGTTATGTATTTGGAATTAGCCGTCCGACCATCCTTGTACTTGGGACGGGCTTGCTCTGACCAGACCCCTTCTTCCATGATTTTTCGAATGTTTTCCTTAAATATGGTATCTGCTTTTGTCATAAAAACTCCTTGAATCTACTATTGCCTTCATTATATCATAGGTCAAGAAAAAAAGGAGATCCGAGCTTTTGGCTGGACTCCTATTTTTTTATTGCAATACAAGTGATGCTGCACCGATGACACCAGCATCATTTCCCAACGTAGCAAGCGCCAATTGAGTTGATTCGCGTACTTGTGGGAAGGCATTTTCTTCAAAGACTTTGCGCACACCGTCAAGAAGGAAATCACCCGCAGCAGATACCCCGCCGCCGATTACAATCTTGGATGGGTTCAAGGTTGAACCAATGTTGGCAATCGCAAGTCCTAGGTAGCGAGCGAAGTTTTTGTAAACGATCAAGGCAAGCGCATCTCCTTCTTTTGCAAGGTCAAAGACGATCTTGGCTGTCACTTCTTCACCATTGTCGATCAAGGCTTTCAATTGAGAAGTTCCTTCATAGACATCTGCATAGCGACGTGTCAAGTTGACAATTCCTGTAGCAGAAGCAACGGTTTCAAGACAACCTTTCTTACCACAAGTACATTGGATTGGATCATCAAAATCTACCGTGATGTGGCCAAGCTCTCCAGCCGCACCTTTGATCCCGTGCAAGAGGCGACCTTCAGCGACAATACCGCCACCAACACCTGTACCAAGCGTCATAAAGACAACGTCTGGTTGGTTTTCACCAGCTCCTTTCCAACGTTCACCCAAGGCAGCAACGTTGGCATCGTTGTCGATGAAAAATGGAATGTGAAGCTCACTTTCGATTTTTTCTTTGACTGGTTGAAGCGTCTTCCAGTTCAAGTTGTAAGCACCGATAACGGTTCCTTTTTCGCGGTCCACAACACCTGGTGAACCCATTCCAATTCCTTGGAATTCAGCAGCATCTAGTCCCAACAATTCCAAACGATGAGCGATAGACTCGATCATATCGTCTACGATATGGCTACCTTCATCCAAAATATTTGTTTTGATAGACCATTTTTCTTGCACTTCTCCATCCAAGGTGAGAATGGCGAATTTGATGGAAGTACCTCCAAGGTCAATCCCGATAATCTTTTTTGACATCTGTTTCTCCTTTCGAATCGCGTCAATGCTTCTCCCTTATTATAGCAGACTTTCTGCCAAAGGAAAAGGTTTGCAATGCATTTTTTTATTTTCTTAATAAGAGGCTAAAGGACTGAAATCCTAAGAATAAAAAGATCAAGCCGATGATATTCAGCAGAAAGAAACTGATAGACAATGGACTCACAATTAAAAACAGGCCGATAAAGAGTTGAATCAAGGCAAAGAATATATAACGCTTAGACAGTTCTTCAATCTTCCTTGAGTAAAAGTTGGCTTTTCGGAAGTTCAAGATCGAACGGTAGATCAGCCAGATGCCTAAAGTGACTGGAAAAACAATCGGCAAGGTCTTGTAGCCATAGAGCAGTAAGTAGACCGCAAAAACCAAGGCAACCATACTATGAAAGAGCTGTTGTTGCTGAACAACACCTGCCTGTCGCAATCGGTAATAGCGTGAAAAACGCGAAAGGGAGATTAAAAAGAATCCACATGAAATCAACCAGCTAAAGGAGCCGATGTGCTCAATCGGATTGATAAACAAGACAATACCGATAATGGTAAAAATAGTAGCTGAAATCCCAAGGGATATCCGGTTCAATTGATACATAAGGCCTCCTTATTCATCTAATTCGCTCAAATATTCATAGCGATCGTACTTCTCAAGCAGTCGCTCATTTTCCTGATCCAGTTCTGTTTGAAGGGCTGACAATTTACCAAAGTCAGAGCCGTTTTCATTCATCTCCACCTCAATCTCTGCGATCCGATTTTCAATCGCTTCGATATCTGCTTCAATGCTCGCCCACTCTTGCTTTTCCATGTAGCTCATGCGCTTCTTCTCTTCTTTTGGCTTAACAGGTTTCTCTTTTTCAACCTTGTGACTGGCTGTTACTTGAGCTGCTTCAAAGGCTTTTTCATCCAGGTAATCCGTATAATTGCCAAAGAACTCCCGAATGCCCCCATTTTCAAAAGCCAGGATCTTACTTGCGACCTTGTCTAAAAAATAGCGGTCGTGACTGACGGTAATGACTGGCCCACCAAAGTTTTGAAGGAAGTTTTCCAAAACCGTCAGGGTAGCGATATCCAAGTCATTGGTCGGCTCATCAAGGAGAAGCACATTGGGTTTTTCAATCAAGAGTTTTAAGAGAAAGAGACGTTTTTTCTCCCCACCGGAGAGTTTTTCGATCAAGGTTCCGTGCATGGAACGTGGGAAGAGAAATTGCTCCAAGAGATCAGCAATCGAAGTCGTCCCAACGGTTGTCTTCACTTCCTCAGCAACTTCCTGGAGGAAATTAATCACGCGCTTGCTTTCATCCAAGCCATCAATTTGTTGTGAGAAATAAGCCACCCGCACAGTTTCCCCGATAATGAGTTGCCCAGACTGAGGCTGCAGTCGCTCAGCGATCAGATTGAGTAGGGTGGACTTGCCGACGCCATTATCTCCGACGATCCCGATGCGGTCCTTGTTTTGTACTAAGAGGTTAAAGTCCTGTAAAATTGGTTTGTTTTCAAAAGCAAAACTCACATCTTTAAACTCGATGACTTTCTTTCCGATTCGGCTAGTCTCAAAGTTCATCTCCAAATCCGTCTGGTTGCTTTGACCAGACAAGTCTTGCTTGAGATCATGGAATCGATTGATCCGCGCCTGTTGCTTGGTCGCACGCGCCTGGGGTTGCCGCCGCATCCAGGTTAACTCCTGCTTATAGAGTTGCTGCTTCTTATGAAGAAGGGCTGCATCACGCTCATCTTGCTCAGCCTTTAAGCGGACATAATCCTGGTAATTGCCCTGATACTCGATCAAGCCACCTCGATCCAACTCAAAGATCCGCGTCGAGATATTATCCAAGAAATAGCGATCGTGGGTAATGAAAAGCACGGTTTTCTTAGAGTTCTTCAAGAAATTGGTCAACCATTCGATAGTATCAATGTCCAGGTGGTTGGTCGGCTCATCTAGTAAGAGCAGGTCGTGATGGGACAGCAAAACTTGGGCCAGTTGCACCCGACGACGCAAGCCTCCAGATAGAGCCCCAACTTTTGCATTCAAGTCTTCGATCCCAAGTTTTGAAAGGACTGTCTTGACCTGACTTTCGATTTCCCAAGCATTGAGTGAATCCATCTCCGCCATCACCTTTTCAAGTCGTGCTTGGTTCTCTTCTCGGTAATCTGCCATCAAGAATTCATAATCACGAATCAGCTGCATTTCACGCAAATCACTGGACAATACTGTATCAAGAACCGTCTTATGATCATCAAAGTCTGGCTCCTGCGTCAAGTAACCAATCGTATAATCACTCTTGGCAGAAAAAGGACTCACATCTCCATCAAATCCAGAACGACCAGACAACACATCTAACAGAGTGGTTTTTCCAGTCCCATTGACCCCGATCAATCCGATCCGATCCAAATCGTGAATAATAAAGGAAATCTCACGAAAGACGGTCTTATCTCCGACAGATTTGGTTAATTTATCGACAATAAAATCGCTCATTTTTCCTCCTCTTTTGCTTGCTGGATATAGGCGATGATGGCCTCTTTTTCATTGGCCAGTTCCCCATCGACGATGGCGTATTCGATCTTTGTCAAAATCTCTCCCAAGGCTGGACCTGGTTGAAAGCCGTATTCTTTGATCAGCATGCCACCATTGACCACCACTTCGTGCTTATCATGAATGGTCAAGCTATCATAGACCTGCTCGATGGCCAGATAATCTACACTCAAGGCATACGCTTCCCGGAGCTCTTCCGCCACTAGCAACAAACGCTTATCATACTTGTAGCAAGCACGCTTGTCTAGACTTCCTTTTTCTCTAAGCTTAAGAATCTCCACGATCTGCTCCACCGTCTTGGCAAAGTCTCTTGAGGTCTTCCATTTCTTAAAGAATTTTGGAATGTCTTGGATGTCTAGTGCTAAAACCAGAGCAGCCCAAGCTTGCTCAGAAGTTGAAAAGGTAAATTCAAGCTCTATGTCAAACAAACGCTCAAGTGCTTCTTTGCGATCCTTCATTTCTGGTAGATAGTGATAGGCTTTGCTTGAAAGCATGGCCTCCAAGCCTTGTCTCCAATATGGAGAAAGTAAGAGCTTATCGAACTCGATGAAAGTGCGCTCAACAGAGATTTTCTCTAGCAAAGGAGCACACTCCTTCATAGCATCAAAGGTTGCTGCTTCTAATTCAAAGCCAAGACTGGCTTGAAAACGAAAGCCTCGCATGATGCGGAGCGCATCTTCATGAAAGCGTTCATGAGGAAGCCCGACCGCCCGAAGGACCTTGTTTTCTAAATCTTCTAGTCCATGAAAGAGGTCAACAATCTCTCCTTTTTCATTTAAGGCAAAGGCATTGACGGTAAAATCACGGCGCTTGAGGTCTTCTTCTAGTGAGCGTACAAAAGACACAGAGCTTGGACGGCGATAATCTACATAGACATCCTCCGTCCGGAAGGTCGTAATTTCATATTCTTGCCCATTTTCAAGGACCAAGACGGTCCCATGTTCGATACCGACATCTACTGTGCGATCAAAAATCGCCTTGGTCTCTTCTGGGTATGAGGAGGAAGCGATATCGACATCGTGAATTGGACGATCCAAGAGAGCATCTCGGACAGATCCTCCGACAAAATAGGCCTCAAAACCAGCTGCTTTAATCTTCTCTAATATTGGTAAAGCCTCCTGAAACTCAGAAGGCATCTTTTCTAATCTCATAGTAAGTATTCCAAACCATAAACAAGCTCATGACGCTTGACAACTTCTTTAATTCCTAGATTTACTCCTGTCATGAAGGAAACACGATCGTAGGAATCATGACGGAGAGTCAACCCTTCGCCTTGGCTACCAAAAATCACCTCTTGGTGAGCGACTAGGCCAGGCAATCGAACCGAATGGATGCGCATCCCTTCAAACTCTGCTCCTCTTGCTCCAGGCATCAACTCTTCTTCATCTGCTGCACCTTGCTGGATCTTCTCGCGCTTCTCAGAGATCAACTCAGCTGTCTTAATTGCTGTTCCACTCGGTGCATCTTTTTTCTTATCGTGGTGCAATTCGATAATTTCCACATTCGGGAAATACTTGGCTGCTTGCGCTGCAAATTGCATCAAGAGCACGGCTCCGATGGCAAAGTTCGGCGCGATCAAGCCACCCAAGCCCTGTTCACGTGAAAGGTCTGTCAATTCTTGGATCTGCTCGGGAGTGAATCCAGTCGTTCCCACAACAGGCGCAAAGCCATTCTCAATTGCAAAGCGAGTATTCTCGTAAGCGACCTTGGGCATGGTAAAGTCCACCCAAACATCTGCCTCTAGACCTACAACATCTTCTTTGTGGTTAAAGACAGGGACTCCTGCAACCTCTGTTTCATCAGTAAATGGATCGATCAAGCCAGCTAATTCTAGCTCAGGATCTTCTGAAACCATCTTGTAGGCTGCTTGTCCCATTCTTCCCTTGAAACCTGCGATAATGACTTTAATGGACATAGAATTCTCCTTAAACGATAGGGATATACCCAACTGCTAAGCTATGGTCACCTAAGTGCGTCCCAATAACCCCTCCAAAAGTCGCAAAAGGAATGTCACCTTCCACTCCTTCTTCGATGAGCAGTTGGCGAAGTGCCTCTGCTTTCTCAGGAACATTAGCATGGATGACAAAGACTTGGTAATGACCATCTGCGATATCTGATACAACAATCTCTACCAAGCGTTTCATGGCTTTCTTTTCCGTCCGGACTTTCTCAAAGACCTCAATCACGCCTTCATCATTAAAATGAAGAATAGGCTTGATGCTCAAGAGATTCCCAAGAATAGCAGCCCCATTTGACAGACGACCACCTTTGACCAAGTGGTTCAAATCATCCACCATAATATAGGCAGAGGTTCCATCAATCTGGTGTTGGACATTGGCAACAATCTCATCAAAGGAACGGCCTTCACCAGCCCATTTCAGGCAGTCTTCTGCCATCATTCCTAGAGGAGCACTGGTGATTTTTGAATTCGGAAATTCAACGGTCAAGCCTTCAAATTCGTCCTTCAAATATTGGATATTTTGGTAGAAACCAGAAATACCAGATGACAAGAAAAGACCGATAGCATGCGTATAGCCCTTAGCTGTCAAACCAGATAGGACTTCTTCTAACTCTGCTACACTTGGCTGGCTAGTCTTTGGCAATTCCTTAGATGCAGCCATCTTTTGGTAGAACTCATCGTGTGTAAGGTTCTTCCCTTCAACATAAGACTCCCCATCGATATAGATCGGGATCTCTAAAATAAATAAGTCGTCGTGATGGAGCACGTCTTGCCGTAAATAGGCAGACGAATCCGTGATCACTGCTAATTTCATTGATTAAAACTCCAAATTAATACCCGGTAAATCGAGGGCAATTTCTGTGACTTCATAAGTCAAACGGTTGAGCATATTCAAGCAAGGGCGAGCCAATTCTTCCACTTCGTCTTTGCTGAATTCACTTGGTTCATTGACATAACGACCAAACAAGTGGTTGATTTGAGTGATGGTTCCACTGATCACAAAACCGTCAAAAACGATCATGTAGCTCAAGATGACAATCAAAGAAGTCGTGTTTTGTTCTTGATCACGATTGATCAATTGAAAGTTTACATCTACTTTTGTTTCAGGGATCCCATTTTCTTTTTCCCACTCAAAATTACGAGCATCATAGTGGTATTGGCTGACAAATTCTTTTTCACGTTGAATATCCATTTTTATTCTCCTAAAAATATGCGATAGGCTTATTATATCATAATTCAGCTCAAGATACCAACGCCGAATGAGGTGATTTTTTCGCTAGTACAAGAAGAAAAGACCAGGGAAGTTTGGCCAGTCTTTGGACAGATGATAACGAATTCTGCTTAATTCTTCGCTTGTTTAGCTTATTATTATTTTGTAAGGATCTAAAAAACAAGATAAAGTCTTTTGAATGACGATTAGTCATAATAATACCAACCGCCATCCCTATAAATTCTTATGGGTTGCATCTCATAAATTCCAAATTCCTTTGGTGTGCTGGTAGCATTATCTATAGAAAAGCCAACCATAAATTTCGTTTGTTCATTCTGATTCACCTTTCCTCGCAGTGTTAACATATAGCCACCGCCTTGAGGTGTTCCATTGCCCACCTGTCCAACTTCCATACTATCCCAATCAAACTGAACACTCTCAACTTTAGGACTCAACGATTTTACAAAATCAGCCATATCTTTTTCGTGTTCCTTTAAATAAGCCAGTTGCTTCTCTTTAGTACTAAGTTGCTTACTCTGTTGAGTAGCATTTGAAAAGATATTTTGTTTTTGACTAGCAATGATCACGCCCCCTGCAATTACTGCAGTGGTGGCTATAAGAATTGCCAGTTTACCTTTTTTCATGCTTCATCCTCCTTGAAAAGGAAAAGTTATAATAATTGTATCGAAATATGAATAGATTGCAACAACATTACCAGATGATATTTATGTCGGAAAAGAAAAGGCCGGGGAAGCCCGACCATTCTTTAGACAGAGAATAACTAATTCTGTTCTACCAAAACCTTACGTTGCTTGGTTAGCTCATTGTCCTTTTCCACATCATAATAAGCTTCAAATTCTTCTTTGGTATTGACTTGATGGACTTGTCCATCTTTACTCAATTCTGCTGGAATTGTAATTCCTTCATAGAGATTAGTGTTCGCTGGGACAAATAGTTGGTACAAGTTGATAAACTCTTGGACATTGCCGTAAACAGTATCATAATTTAATTTAGCATCAAGCAGAATATATAATTGAGAATTCTTTTTACGGAGTAATTGGTAAGCTTTGGGATCAGACTTTTCTAGAACACTCCCCTTTAAATTATTAGGAAAGAATGTTAGTTGATTCTGATATGAGTCATCATATGCATTAGTAGTTCTAAAGGGTTCCGTAGCATTGTCTAGAATAACCTTTAATTGTCCTAAAGCAACAGAAGGCGTATCAGATCCACCTTGTTCTTTTGAATCTTCCCACTCAATTTTCTTCGTTTCAAGATTTAGCCATAAAATTTTACTCTCCGAAAGTTCCCAATCTCTTTCGTAAACATTTATAGGTAAATAATCTTTACCATTTATCTCCTCAATACCGCCTGTTTTTTCTGGTATGTATTTAGAATTATAATCTCCTACTAACTTATAAAGATCTACCTTACTCTCCTCTAATTCTTTATCTTTAATTCGATAAATAGAAAGACTAAAGTACACATCCGGATCCTCTTTTGGTAATTTTTGCGAATACCGATGAGTTGAATTATAAAAATAGTAACGAACAATATAACGCTTGTTAGATGCTCCATGAGCAGCCAATAAATTCTCACTTACATTTGGATTGTACTTAGTAAATAGCTTATCTTCTTCCGGAGTTAGAGACTTCCAATGAACTACTACTCCTTTACCATCTTCTATAAAACGATAGGAATCAATTTCCCATTTTCCAGTATAATAGCGTGATCTTTCATATTTTTCACGTTCTTGTTTGGCTTTTTCCAACTGTTGGTGATGTTGATAGGTAAAAAGTCCGAAAACAGCGACTGCAATTGCTAGAACTAACGAAGTAGCAATAATTATTTTCTTTTTCATTTATCTTTTTTCCATTTCTATTATAAATCTAATAAATTGCTAAAAATTTTAAAAAGGCTACTCGTCAAAAAGTTTTCCTTCTACACGAAGTGGACTACCGCTACCAAAACCTTCGATTAAATCTTTCTCGCCATTTTTACCGTCTTTTAAATAGACCAAAACACTCCAACTTGAATTTTGGATATGATTAAATCCTCCATAGACCATAAGAATTTCGCCACCTCCTTGTGGCGTACCATTTCCTATCTCATCCCATTGCGTTTCATCCCAAGCAATCTGGACAGATTCAACTTTAGGACTTAACGATTTTACAAAATCTTCAATTTCTTTTGCATGCTTCTTTACATCTTCTAACTGTTGTTCCTTGGGACTGGCTTGCTTTACTTGATGACTATTAATTGAAAACAAGTTTGGATATTGAGAACCGATAATGGCCACTCCTGATAAAGCAATTGCTGTAAATCCCAATATGAGAATTTTCTTCTTTTTTCTCATTGATCCTCCAAGAAAAATGCTTTCTACTATCATATCGAAATCTATAGAGATAAGCAACTTCATCACTAGTTGGTGTTTTTGCGCAATAAAAAAGGTTGGGCATTCCCAACCTTTTAGTCATATTTAGTTTTTAGGTTTGCGAAGCAATCCGAACAAGATACCACTTACGACTGCACCGATCAATACGAACAAGATGTAAAGAAGTGGATTTGAAGTAAGGGCGATAACGAAGATACCTCCGTGAGGAGCCATGAGTTTCAAGCCTGCAAGACCAACAAGGGCACCTGTCAAAGCTGAACCTACGATGAAGCTTGGAATCGCACGCGCTGGGTCAGCTGCACCGAATGGAATGGCACCTTCTGTGATGAAGGAAAGACCCATAACAATGTTTGTCAAACCTGAATCTCGTTCTTCTTGTGTGAATTTATCTTTAAACAAGACTGTTGCTACGAATACTGCCAATGGAGGAACCATACCAGCTGCCATAACGGCCGCCATAACAATAGAACCACCTGAAGCAACAGATTCAGCAAGTGTACCTGTAGCGAAGACATAAGCGGCTTTGTTAACTGGTCCACCCATATCGACAGCCATCATACCGCCAACGAGAAGTCCAAGAAGGACTGCTGAGCTACCTGACAAGCTTGAAAGGAAGTTATTAAGGCCAGTATTGATAGCAGCCATTGGAATATTGATGAGGAACATCAAGAATCCTGTCAAACCAACACCAAGCAATGGCAAGAGAAGGATTGAACGGATACCATCAAGAGAACGTGGAAGACCTGCAAGGGCTTTACGAAGAACTAGAATCACTCCACCTGCTAGGAAACCACCAACTAAGGCACCAAGGAAACCAGATGATACTGCTGCTGGTAATTCACCTTTAGCAGCACCGTAGGCGATATTTCCAAATGCTGACCCTGAGCTAGCAATAGATCCAGCGATAAACCCTGCTACAAAACCAGGTTTTTCAGCGATGGAAAATCCAATGTAACCTGCAAGTACAGGAAGCATGAAGCCAAAGGCTACTCCACCAATTGTTTTAAATTGTGCTGCTAATACATGATAAGAACCAAGACTAGACAATTGATCTTGAGGAACACCAAGAACTTGGTCAATCAAGAAGGCAAGGGCGATCAAGATACCACCACCGATAACGAATGGAAGCATTTGAGAAACCCCACTCATCAAGTGTTTGTAGAAGGCTCCACCCAAGCTTAATTTTTCTTGGCTTGCGCTAGCTTGTGCAGCATTTTCAGCGTGGAAGACTTCTGCTTTGCCATCCAAGATGGTTTGGATCAATTCTTCTGTCTGACGGATACCGGCTGCGACTGGTTTAGAGATCAATTTTTTGCCATCGAAACGAGCGGTTTCAACTGCTTTATCTGCTGCAATGATGACCCCTTCAGCTTTAGCGATTTCTTCAGCTGTCAAGCGGTTGCCGACACCAGATGCCCCGTTGGTTTCAACGCGGACCGTAACACCCATTTCTTCACCTTTTTTGATGAGGGCTTCTTCTGCCATGTAAGTGTGGGCGATCCCTGTTGTACATGCTGTAACGGCAACGATGAGAGGTTTGTCAGATGAAGCTGCTTCTTTGACTGCTTCTGCTTTTTTCGCTTCTTCAGCTGCAGCTTCTTGCTCTTCTGCATCAAAGGCAGCGATCACTTGATCAGGAGTGCTTGCTTGGCGAAGTTTGTCCGCAAATCCTGGTTTCATCAAGTACTTAGACAATTCAGCAAGGGCTGCCAAGTGAGTGTCGTTTGCTCCTTCTGGAGCTGCGATCATGAAGAACAAGTCTGTTGGTTGTCCATCAAGCGAAGCATAGTCCACACTCTTGTTAGATTTCGCAAACAATACCGTTGCTTCTTTGACTGCTTCATTTTTGCTGTGGGGCATAGCAATTCCGTCACCCAAACCAGTTGAAGTTTGTGCTTCACGGTTCATGATTCCAGCCTTGAAGGTGTCAAAATCTGTCACCACACCATTGTCAACGAGCGATTGGACCATCTCATTGATCACGCCCTCTTTATCTGTTGCCTGAAGGTCAAACAACATCACGTTTTTATTTAAAACGTCTTGAATTTTCATAGTTTTTCTACCTCTACTTTTTCATAAGTTTCTTTTATATAATCAGCTGTTGCCAAATCATCTGAGAAAGTGGTCGCTGTTCCACAAGCCACTCCCCATTTGAAGGCTTCGATGACATCACCCGTCGTTGCAAGCTTCCCAGTGAAGCCAGCTACCATGGAATCTCCAGCGCCGACAGAGTTCTTCACTTGACCCTTGATTGGTTTTGCGAAGTAAGTGCCACTTGGACTGACAAAGAGAGCACCATCACCCGCCATGGAAATAATGACGTTTTGTGCTCCTTTGGCCACGATTTCTTTGGCATAGCGTTCAATTTCTGGCAATTCCGTCAAGGTAACTCCAAAGATATCTCCCAATTCATGATTGTTTGGTTTGACCAATTGGGGATTGAACTCCAAGGAATCAATCAAGGTTTGCCCTTCAAAGTCACAAACGACTTGCGCACCTGTCGCACGAGTTGCTGCGATCAATTGTTTGTATACGGCATTCCCAAGTGAAGATGGAGCAGATCCTGCAAAGACTACAACATCATCTTCTGTTAAGCTCGATAAGATGTTGAGCAATTCTTGCAACTGAGCTTCCGTCACTTCTGGGCCATTCCCATTGATCTCTGTTTCCTCATCAGCTTTGATCTTGACATTGATCCGTGTATCTTGGTCTACTGTCACAAAGTTGGTGGAAATGGCTTCGCTAGTCAGTACGTCTTCGATGAAGCGTCCAGTGAAACCACCGATAAATCCCGTCGCTGTGTTCTCGATATCGAGACGTTTCAAGACACGACTGACATTGATTCCCTTACCACCGGCGAATTTATCTTCCGAAGCCATCCGATTGACCGCTCCGGTCTCTACATGATCGAGACGGACAATATAGTCAATTGCTGGATTCAGTGTAACTGTATAAATCAAACCTCTATAACCTCCGTTTTTTCTTTTAAAACCTTTAATCGTTGCGGTTCACATTGATTGGTGATAATCATGGCTCGCTTGATAGGAGCCACTTTGACAAAGGATGTCACCCCAATTTTCGAATCATCCGCTAGGATATAGGTCTTTTTCGCATTTTCGATAATCGCACGCTTGACAGATCCTTCTTCCAGGTCTGGAGTGCTGTAAAATTCATCGTCGATTCCATTCATTCCAAGAAAGGCCTTGTCAAAATTCAACTGACCGATCTGATTGAGCGCTATCCCTCCGATACTAGCATCTGTAGAAGATTTTACCTTCCCACCGATGATGACCGTTGGAACATTTCGCTCGACCAACTTGGTCGCGTGGTGAATCGAGTTGGTCACCACAGTTACCGTTGGATTGACAATTTCTTGTACCAAAAGTTCATTGGTCGTCCCGGCATCGATAAAGATCACATCATGATCTTTGATCAATTCCGCCGCTTTTACAGCGATCTTTGACTTAACTTGAATGTTTTTGATAGATTTTTCTTTATTACTTTCTTCCTCTTGAAGAAAATGCAGGCTTTCCGCACCGCCGTGAACCCGGCGAAGTTTGCTTTCAGCTTCTAGCTCATCCAAGTCTCGCCGAACGGTTGATTCAGAAGTTCCCAGCTCTTGTACAAGGGTTTCCAAGGAAACAAATTTTTCCTTTAATACCTTTTCGAGGATAAATTGTTTTCGTTCAGACTTGAGCATTTCTCCTCCTTTTGCAATCGATTACAAAAACCATTATACTCTTTCTTCAAAAAATGTCAACATTTTTTTATCAATTTCTATCACTTTCTTTCAAAAATTCCAAAAAAGTACAAAAAAAGAGCAGGAAAGAACTCATTTTGTTAAGCGAGTTCTTTTCCCACCCTCATATATCTTCTTTGAAGAGTTTAAGCAATAAAATGTCTAAGCATCCACTCTATCTTCGGTATGTCTTAATCATTTTTTGATGATTGTTTCTTTTTCTTGAAACCAAACAATCCAGCAAGTAGCCCGACGGCAACACCTGTTGTTGCTACTGCATATTTGGAGGAATCTGTACTTGCCACAGCTTGGCTGTTTTCTTTTTTGGGTTTGATTTCTTCTACTTTAGCTTCTTGTTTTGGAGCTGGACTAGCTGTTGGTGCTTGCACTTGTGGACTATTGGTAGTTGTTGGAAGAACCGTTGGTCTATCCGAGAAAGTTGTTGGATTGCTTGAGCGGATATCCATTGGCATATCTGCTGCTTCTAAAATAGCTGGATCTATCCGTGAGGCTAGATCTTCATATTGGGAATTCAACAGTTCCACGACACTTTGATAAGATTGAAGGGTTGTGAATTCTGCTTCCAATTTTTCTTTTTTATTCTCTAAATTAGCCACCGCAGCTGATAGAACAGATTGGGCTTTGACCAATAATTCTGGAGCGTTTTTAAAGTCAGAAAGACGTTTTTCAGCAGCAACCAGGCGCTCTTGCGCCGCCTTCAAGCCCTCATGCGCTTCTTGAACGACTTGGGCTTTTTCTGCTTCTTCTGCTTTTAATAGATCTAATTTCTCACGCGCAGCTGCTAACAAATCTTTCGCTTTTTGAAGTGCTGCTTCTTTTGGTTGGATGGCTGCTTCAATCCGACCTCGAGATACATCAAGAGTCGCCTTCGCCTTTTCAACTGCATGGTCCTTGCTAACGAGAAGAATCTTGTAATTTTGGATGGTTTTTTGGACATTGGCCATCTCTACTGCCACATTTGAATTGGCATGGCGGGCATCTTCTAACTTGCCTTGCAAGATAATGATTTGAGACTCTTGATTGGCCTTGTCCAGCTTGAGATTAGCGACTTCATCAGATTTTGCTTTCACATCTGATCTTGTCGTCGTAGCTCCAGCCCCCTGACGCAATTGGTAAGCGAGTGCACTGGTTGACACTGCTGAATTGACAGGGCGGTGTAAGAAAGCTGCTTCTGACATAGCATTGCTAGGGTCATAAGCGACTGATAAAGCTGTCGCTTTGTTGTCTACCATTTGGAGATAGTGACCAACCTTAGCAAAGGCCTCAGCACCAATCTTCATATAGATATCGTTGGCATCGATTTGAGTTTCGTCAGTTGGTAGACCATATTGAGCCGCAACTTCTTGATAAGCCGCTTTTTCATTGTACCAAAAGTCAACCGCACCAGCAGGTGAGAAGCCATAAGCGATGTTCTCGTTTGGCAAATACTTAAACATATGCCAGTTAGCTTTCTTGAAGTATTCTAACTGTACTTGGCTGGCAGGAAGGGAATAAGGATCCAGCTCCAATTCAGGCAAGCCGGCGTTGCGACGATAGCTATTAATAGCATCCGCAATTTCAAGTGCTCGGAGGTTGGCTTGCAAAGATCCAGACTCTCCAACCGTCAAGCCGTCTTCTTCACGACCACGCTTGTAAAGGGCTAAAGCACTTGCTGCAGCTTCATTGCCATTGTCAGCCAAGTGTTGCAAGTAGCCTTCGTAGGTTGCTTGACTCAACTGGACAGGGCTATTGGCCGCTGCTTGTTCTAAGGCTGCCAATTCTGCTTCCTTGGTTGCGATGACCGCTTTCAAATCTGTCAGACGCGTTTGAGCCAGTTGAATATCGCTCTCAATTTGAGCCACTGTGTCAGCCCCATTCTGCTGACTCGCTTGCAAGGTCGCGAGATAACTCTGAGATTCTCGGATACTTTGCTCGACTTGACTTTGCTCCAACAAGGCTTGATTTAGTACATTCTCATCATTTGAAATCGGTGCTTTGGCTTGGTCAATTCATTTTGTGCTACATCGACCAAAGATTCCTGAGCAGTAACCTGATTTTCCTGTTGACGAACAGCCTCTACGACTTGGTCATGAGCAGCTTCTGCTTCTCGAACCTTATTTTCTTCAATAGTCACATAGGCTTGAGCCACCTTGACGTCATTTTCTGCATTCTGAACTTGGGCATCCGAAGTCGTTGCGATGAGGTTTTCCGCATCCGTCACTTCTGCTTTCTTTTCTTCCAGTTCTTGTCCAGCAGCCTTGACTTCTGTTTGAGCATCGATCACTTTTTGCTCTTGGTAGTGGACATCTTTCACCACTTGCCCTTTTTGAGCTGTGATTTGCTTCAACTCATCAACTGTAATTGGTTTTTCAACTACTTCCGTGCTGTTGGTTTCTGCATTTTCATTTTGCTTGACCTCTTCGGCATTTGCTTTGTGATGAAACATACCAGATAGGACTGTTGTTGCAGCAATCCCAGTCGTGAAAACCGATTTTCCTAATTTCTTTCCCATTAAACTCACCCCCAAAACTTAATCATTTTCTTGAAGTTTCTCTACCCCTTAGCATACCACATTTTGTTACCAATAACTAGTAGGTTTTAAAAGTTTTTTTCATAAATTTTTGAGGCAAAAGAAAAACAGCTGACGCTGTTAGTCTTCTTGTTTAATTTGTTCCAACATCTTCTCTTCTTCTGCTGTCAACTCATAGTTTTCTAGCAAGTCTGGACGACGTTCTAAGGTCTTTTTCAAACTCTGATAGAGGCGCCACTGACGGATATTTTCATGATGGCCACTCATAAGAACATCTGGAACTGTCATTCCTCTGTATTCATAAGGCCGCGTGTATTGAGGATACTCTAAGAGACCAGAGGAGAAACTGTCATCCTGGTGACTGGATTCTTTTCCGATCACCTCTGGAATCAAGCGGACTGTCGCATCAATCATGGTCATGGCTGCTAGCTCACCGCCCGTTAGAACATAATCTCCCAGAGAAATCTCATCTGTCACCAAGGTCTTGATCCGTTCATCGTAGCCTTCATAGTGGCCACAGATAAAGATCAATTCCTCTTCCTGAGCTAATTCTTCAGCATAGGCTTGGTCAAAAGTCCGACCAGCAGGGTCCAGTAAGATCACGCGTGGATTCTTCTTCTCAATGGCATCAAAGGCATCAAAAATCGGTTGAGCTCGTAGAAGCATGCCTTGCCCACCCCCATAGGGTTCATCGTCCACATGGCGCGCTTTCTCCGCATTTTCACGGAAATTATGGTAGTTGATCTCGAGAAGTCCCTTTTCACGGGCCTTTCCGACGATAGAATGCTCCAAAGGCGAAAACATCTCTGGAAAGAGGGTTAAAATATCAATCTTCATCGTCTAACCCTTCTAAGATGTCTACATCCACACGATTTCCAGGGATATCGATATTTAAGACGACTGGTGGGATATAAGGCAAGAGAAGATCTCGTTTGCCTTTTCGTTTCACGACCCAGACATCATTGGCACCTGGTTGCAGGATTTCCTTGATCTGACCGATTAGCTGGTCATTTTCATAAACATCAAGGCCGATGATCTCATGGTAATAAAACTCGCCATCCTCCAAATCTGTCAAGTCTTCTTCTGCAACCTTGAGGCTAAATCCTTTGAATTTCTCGATGGCATTGATATGGTACATATCCTTAAACTTGATGATATCGAAGTTCTTGTGCTTGCGGTGACTGGCAATGGTCACCGTTTGGACAAACTGATCCTTCTCATCAAAGAGAGCCAACTCTGCTCCCTTTTTAAAGCGCTCATCCGCAAAGTCTGTCACAGACAAGACCCGCATCTCTCCTTGTAATCCTTGGGTATTAACAATTTTCCCAACGTTAAAGTAATTCATTTTATTCACTACATTTCTCTTTTAATTAATTTATCTCTACAGTTCTCTAATAAGAGCTGCAATTTTTTCCGATTCTGACCAGTGTAGATAGTGGTGGTTTCCACCTAGAATGAGTTTTGTATTAGAATTCCAATATTCTGAATCTCTGTACTCTTTTTCTCTATACGCCTGACAAAATACGAAAACAGGAATATTATCTGCTAAGGACAAACTATCAAAATCTTCAGCGGTAATAGTTACAGATATCTGAAATCCAGGAACTTGCTTTTCCAATTCTAAACCCTTTTCTTCCATCAATTCCCAAATCAGTCTATCAGTTTCAGGTTCAAATGTTGCTTGAGTTAGTCCCTTAAAATAATTTTCCGGACCACATTCTTCAATCATCCTCATTTGCTCTTCCATTTCTGGATAAGGATTTTTTGAAAAATCAGCAAACATTATTTTTTTTGTTGTTGGTTCAATTGCTATCAAAGCTTGACACTTAATTGGTTTACTCATTAACTTTAAAGCCAAAACACCACTTAAACTATGAACACAAAGTATGTAATCAGAAATTTCCAACCCTTTCAGGATTTCGAATACCGCTTCAACAAGATTATCCAAATTAAATCCTGTTTGACTATGAATCGGACTCCTACCTGTATTCGGAAAATCAATCGTTAAGTAACCTATTGAAGAAGGAAGTTTTTCAAGTATTGGTAGAAAATTTTCATAACTCGGTATCAAACCAGCACCATTTAAACAAACTAGTACTTTATTTCTCTTTTCATAAGTAACAGAGAGACAACCAATCTTTGTAGTTACTTCAAATCGGTTCATATCAAAACAACCCTTTCTAAACAACAATTCACTTAACATTCTTAGGTTTTATTTTATCACGTTCAGAGGATTTTCTCAAATGCTCTTTTCTGCTAGAAACTGCTCCAAATCTTGTTCATGCTGATACTTGATGGCTGCCTTCTTGTCTTTTTCAAAAATGGTCTTCGTTAGGTCGATATGGTTAATAGCTGCAATTGCCACTGTGTAGTGAATGATATCTGCCAACTCCTTTGCCAATTCCTCGTTTGAATCTTGGACCCCCTCTTTTCTACCTGAACGTCCATTTAAAACCTCAGCGACTTCTCCAACTTCTTCTACTAGTTTGATAAAAAGTCCTTCTTCTGTTCTAGATTGTTGATAATGATCAAGTAAGTATTCCTCTAGTTGTCTGACTGTTAAATCTCTCATTCCTTCTCCTTGCAACAAAAAAACGGGACAAAGCCCCGCCTTTTATTTTTCGTCAATAACGATTCTTACTTTTTTATCTTCAGTTGGGACAGAGTAGACAATCGTTCTTATCGCAGAAATGGTGCGACCTTTCCGACCGATTACACGACCAACATCGCTAGGATCAAGGTCAAGGTGATACTCCAAGAATTCAGGAGTATCTTCGATCTTGATGGTTAAAGCATCCGGTTGTGAAATCAAGGGTTTCACAATTGCAATAATGAGATTTTCAATCGTATCCATACATCAACCTACTTAAAAAATTATTTTGAGAATTTAGAATCGTGGAATTTCTTCATCACACCAGCTTTTGAAAGGATGTTGCGAACTGTATCTGAAGGTTGAGCTCCATCAGCCAACCATGCAAGAACGCGATCTTCTTTCAAAGTTACTTGGTTTTCTTCAACAAGTGGATTGTAAGTTCCAACTGTTTCGATGAAACGTCCATCACGTGGTGAACGTGAATCTGCTACGTTGATACGGTAGTAAGGTTTTTTCTTAGAACCCATACGAGTCAAACGAATTTTAACTGCCATTTTTATAAGTCTCTTTTCTATATTTTAATTTTCGGTGAAATAGACAAGCTATTTAGCACATGATCTATTATAACACATTTTATAGACCTGTCAAGAAAAAAACTTGACAGTATTTAAAAATTTTTATTTTATCAGTAAATCGGCGATTTCTTGATAGTTGCTAACGGTATAAGTCGGCACTACTTGGCTGGTATTTGCCTTGTGATCAGGATTATACCATACGGTATCAATCCCCGCAGCATTTCCTCCTGCGATATCTGCTGTCAAAGAATCTCCGATCATAAGGGTCTCTTCCTTGCTGAACCCTGGAATCAGTTGGCCAACTTTGTCAAAAAAAGCAGGTTCTGGTTTCTGAGTATGAAGCTGTTCAGAGATAAAGACCTCTTTGAAATAAGAAGCAATTGTAGAATGAGCTAAGCGTCCTTCTTGAA
>JBKXCY010000010.1:0-20223 GCA_046994005.1 Streptococcus sp. | reverse complement strand
GCTTTTTATGTGTGTAGAAATCATTTTAGTTCAGTTTTTGTTGCGCCAATATTTGGGTCAAGTAAAAGATAAAGGTCGCAGCAAGGTTTGAAGTATGATTGTCGATGTCATGAGGAGGAGAAACTTCCACGACATCAAATCCGACTAGTTTGCCACTGGCAGCAATGTGTTGGAGAAGCAGGAGGGCTAGTTTAGGATCGACACCAAGTGATTGGATGGCACTAACACCAGGAGCAGAGCCGACCGCAAAGCAATCCATATCAATAGACAGATAGATTGCGGTTTGGTTTTCTAAAAATTGATCGATTCGATCCAGAATGGCTTGGTGGCTCATCTGGAAGAGGTCTTGCCCGGTTAAGAAATCAATACTTGGTGTTTTAGCAACGTAATTAAAGAGGAAGAGGTTATTATTGTGCTCTTGGATCCCCAGGATGAGGTAAGGGAAGTCCTGACCTTTTTCTTTAGCATGATCAGCCATTTGACGAAAACCTGTTCCAGAATTGGGACCGGTTTGGTCGTAAGGTCGCAAATCAAAGTGGGCATCCAAATTGATCACAGCCAGTTGTTCATCTTTTTCTAAACTGGATTGAATCCCTAGATAGTGGCCGTAAGCAGTTCCGTGACCGCCTCCTAGGACAATGGGTTGGATCCCTAATTGGTACATGCGCTGGATCGCTTGTGAGAGACTTTCTTGGAGTTCTTCTAGTGAATGGTTAGGCCCGTCAATATTTCCCACATCATACACTGTCACATTGGTTCCCCAGTGCCATGGAAGTTTAGCGATTTGAGAACGGATGGCTGTAGGACCCTCGACTGCTCCTACACGCCCATTATTGATATAGACTCCTTTGTCGCTCTTAAAGCCGATGATCCCAAAGGTCATCCCCTCAAATGGAGTGAGTGTCTCGTCGTTTAGGTCTAAAAATTTGGTGACCATTCCCCATTTGGCCGTGTAGGGATTGTCCTCGATGCTACCTTGGTAGTAGCTGTAGGTCATTGGATAGTAGTTTGTGAGCAAGCTTGTCGCCTCCCTTATTTTTCTGAAAGCAGGCAGAGGCTGAGAAGATCGCCAGCCTCTGTTTTGCTTTATTCTTACTGTATCAGTATTGAATGCTTAAGTCAACTGCTTTTTCGATGGTTGCTAAGAATTCTTCGCTTTCGACAACAGCAGATGCTTTATTAAGTTCTTCAAAGATTTCGATATCTTTGTCAAATTCAATGAAGTTCAGTTTTTGACGAATCAGCTCATAAGCTGGTTTTGTACCTTTACCAAGTTCATGATTTTCTGGCTTGAGATCCAAGGCTTGGCAAGCTGCCATGATTTCAGTAGCAACGATGCGACGTGAGTTTTTAAGAATTTCTGCTGCTTTACGAGCGGCAGTCGTTCCCATGCTGACGAAATCTTCTTGGTTTTCACAAGATGGAATAGAATCGACACTAGCAGGGTGAGCCAAAATTTTATTTTCCGATGCAAGGGATGCACAAGCATACTGGGTAATCATGAAGCCTGAGTTGAGTCCAGGGTGTTTGACCAAGAAGGATGGTAATTTACTGAGTTGGCTGTTGACCAAGCGTTCCACCCGACGTTCAGATACGTTCCCAATTTCAGAAAGGGCAATGCCTAAGAAGTCAAATGGTTGCGCCATTGGTTCACCGTGGAAGTTACCTCCTGAGATGACGTGTCCTTCTTTGGTAATGATTGGGTTATCTGTGACAGAGTTGATTTCGATTTCAACTTTTTCTTTTACGTAAGCAACAGAATCCTTGCTGGCTCCATGTATTTGAGGGATACAGCGGAGTGTATAAGGATCTTGTACCCGTTGTTGAGTCGCAACAGTGGTATTCTTGCTTCCTTCAAGAAGGTTACGGATGTTGCGAGCAGTTGCCAATTGTCCACTTTGAGGACGGATGGAATGAAGGTCTTCTTCGAATGGACTGGTAATTCCATTGTGAACTTCCATTGAGAGAGCACCAGCGATATCAGAGAGTTTGAGCAATTGGATACCATCATAAGTCGCAAGAGCACCGATACCGGTTAGGACAGTCGTACCATTGATCAAGGCAAGCCCTTCTTTGGCAGCTAATTGGATCTTTTCAATTCCAGCACGATCTAAGGCTTCTTGACCACTGAGAAGTTCTCCTTTGTAGTAGGCGCGTCCAAGACCCAACATTGGTAAAACCATATGAGCAAGTGGTGCTAAGTCTCCAGAAGCTCCGAGAGAGCCTTTTTCAGGGATATAAGGAGTGACTCCTTTGTTGAGCAATTCTAACAGTTTTTCAACAGTTGACAGACGAATGCCAGAATAACCTTTCAAGAGTGAGTTGATACGGATCAGCATGATGGCACGAACGGCATCTTCAGGAAGTGGATCACCGAAGCCAGATGAGTGAGTTCGTATCAGGTTTTCTTGCAGTTGAACAGTATCTTCTGGAGAGATGCTGACATTACAGAGGGAACCAAAGCCAGTGGTTACACCATAGACGACTCGTTTTTCCCGGACAATGTCATCAACGATTTTACGGGATGCGATAACGGCTTCTTTGGCTTGTTCATCAAGCTCACATTGGGCACCGTGCCGAGCTACAGCGATGACTTCTTCGAGTGTTAAGCTATTACCATCTAAATGAATCAATTGAGTCATATAAAACCTCCGATTATGAATAGTTGTTCTGTGGAAGTAGTGTTGTTTACTTCGGTTTGAATACCAAACATGGGCCCATTGTCTATTGATCATAAAAATTGAAAAGGGTCATAGAGAAAAGGGCTCAGGTTTGACATTCGTGGAGTCCTAGATGGGTTAGGGAGCAAAACCGAGCTTCGCTCCCGTCTCTGTTCCCATCTACTGTGTAAAGAAAATTAGTGAGGAAGGGCTTTCGATTTATGTAGTTTATCGCCGTGGAAAACAAAGTAAAGTCCACTTGCGATCACGAGACCGATGGCACCCCAAACAAAGTTCATCATGTTGTCCCCTGCAATCATCAAGATACTGACCACAACGGCTAGAACTGGGATAACGGGACCAAATGGTACTCGGAAGGTAACCTTTTTGTCTGGGTACATTTTTCTGAGTTTGATGGCTGCCAAAGCAGTTGGAATGTATTGGAAGAAACGGAAGACAACACTGAAGGTTGCTAATGATTCGAAAGAGCCAGATAACAAGAGTAAGAAAGCGAAGATACCAGAGATGATAATGGCAATGACAGGGGCATTCTTAGAGTTTGTTTTTCCAAGCCCTTCTGGCAAGAGTTTTTCAGTTGCTAATGCGGCACCAAAACGAGGGACCATGATGGATTCACCGATGTTTAGACCGGCGATTGAAATGAGGGCTCCGTAAGAAACGAGTGGAGCTCCGATAGGGCCAATCATTTCGACAAATGCGTCTTGTACCGGTGCACCAGTTTGCATAATGCGACCACCCAGCATGGCGATTGTTCCAGCGATGATCAACATGTAGAGAACAGATACAATACTAATAGAACCTAGAATAGCGCGGGGAACGTTCTTTTCAGGGTTGCGCATTTCCCCTGCAACGATAGACATGGTTTCAAATCCGATGAAACCGTAGAAGATGTAGACGGCTGTACTAGAAATAGAACTGAAGAGACTTGTTCCACTTTCCAATTGAAGGAAAGGTGTGAAGTTGCCCTTGCTCACCCCACCGGAAATGAAGAAGATGGCAAAGAGTGAGAAGAGGACAATTGGAATTAATTTTGCAACAGTAGCTGTCAGAGTAAACATCTTAGAGGTTTTCAGACCGGCAATGTTCATCAGACTCAAGAGAACCAGCATACCGATACTGATCGGAAGGTTGTAGCCTTCAAATGCTGGGAAGGTAATGATGAAGATCTTAGCAAAGCCGGCTAACATGGCAGCCCAGGCGATAACAGTAACGGCCCAACCGAGAATCCCGACGTTAAAGCCAACGAAGTCTCCGAAAGCGGCTTTTGAGTATTGCATGGCTCCACCGTTTTTATCGAAGTAGCCCGCCGTTTCAGCCAGACAGGCTGATAGTAGCATGACGAGAATGGCTACTCCGAACATGACAGCTAGAGAGGCTGGTCCGAGGCCAGAATATATTTTTTGAGGGAGGAGGAAGATACCAGATCCGATTACGGCGTTGATACCGTATAGAGTGGCACCACTAAAGCTGAATTTCGCTTTTTCTTGTTCCTCAATCGACTGTTTATGTGCTCCGTTCATAATGTTTCTCCTTTGTGAACATTATTGTAGTCCAGTCCAGATAGCAATCGGTTGCTCCCCAGACTGATGGGGTAAAAACGTGATTGTCATCTCTTGAAGAGGAGATGCTTGTTCGATCACCAGGAGCTCGTGAGTTTGGAGAGTTTGAGAATGATTGGTTCCCCATTTGAGTGTTAGTGGACAGAGAGCGTAGATCAATTGATAGCGACTCTGACTTTTGACACTCTCTTTTGGGGATATAGCACTCATATGCCCCTGATAAGAAGGTTTGTAAATCAAATTAAAGTCTTGACAAGTCCCTTGGCTAGATACAGGATCTCCCCCATCAAAGAAGTAGCTTTGAAAGGGGTTCAAAACCACTTCTTTATGGTGATGGGTGAGCCTAATGGAGGCATTCAAGGGCATCAAGATTCGGTGGTAGCCCGTGAGATCGGTAAAGTTACTTTTTTCAACCTCTACCGTTGCAGTAGAGAGGCGGAAGTCAAAGGTCCGATCTGGATAGCTTCCTCCCTCTGGGGAGAGAAAGAGTTGGGTGGTTTGGCCACCGGACCAGGTAGAAATTTGATAATCTGCGGGGGTAAGATGAAGGAGAGTCACCATAGGACGCCTTCTTTCTTAAAAGAGACCAGTGATATTGCCGTGGGCATCGATATCAATCTTTTCACTGGCAGGAACTTTAGGTAGGCCAGGCATGGTCATAATGGTACCAGTGAGAGCTACGATGAAGCCAGCTCCGGCAGCTACCTTAAGGTTACTGATTTTAACTGTGAAATCTTTTGGTGCTCCCATTTTCTTCGCATCGTCTGAGAAGGAATATTGGGTTTTGGCCATACAGATTGGGTAGTTCGAGAAGCCAAGAGCTTCTAATTCTTTCAGTTCGCGTTTGGCCGCTGGTGTTAAGCTGATGCCTTTACCACCATAGACTTTTGTGACGATCTTGGTCAATTTTGTTTCAATGCTGTCTTCTTCGTCATAGACATAAGAGAAGTGGTTTTCTTCTTGAGCCAGTTGAATGACTTTTTCAGCCAAGTCACGGCCACCAGCCCCACCCTTTGCCCAGACATCCGAAATGACGACATCTACGTGACGTTTCTTACAAGATTCATAGACAGCTTCTAGTTCGGCTTCTGTATCCAGTGGGAATTTGTTAATGGCAACGACCACTGGTAGACCATAGACTTCTTGAATGTTGGCCAAGTGTTTGTCTAGGTTTGGTAGCCCATCGATAACGGCTTGGACATTTTCGGTAGCTAAGTCTGCTTTGGCAACTCCACCATGCATCTTGAGAGCACGGATGGTTGCGACGAGGACTACGGCAGAAGGTTTGAGTCCGGCCATGCGGCACTTGATGTCAATGAATTTTTCAGCACCTAAGTCTGCTCCAAAACCAGCTTCTGTCACGACATAGTCTGCATATTTGAGAGCTAGTTTAGTAGCCAGCACACTGTTACAGCCATGAGCAATATTGGCAAATGGTCCGCCGTGGATGATGGCAGGAGTATGCTCCAAGGTTTGCACCAAATTTGGATGGATGGCATCTTTGAGGACAGCTGCCATGGCCCCTCCAGCCTTGAGGTCTTTGGCTGTGACCGGTTGTCCTTGATAGTTGTACCCAATAATGATGCGATCAAGACGTTCTTTGAGATCAAGGATATTTTCTGAGAGACAGAGAATGGCCATGATTTCAGACGCCACGGTGATGTCAAAGCCATCTTCACGAGGAACCCCGTTTGTTTTTCCTTGAAGGCCATCGACAATATGACGGAGTTGACGGTCGTTCATATCGACCACCCGTTTCCAGGTAATGCGACGAGAATCGATGCCCAACTCATTGCCGTGATGGATATGGTTGTCAATCAAGGCTGCAAGGAGGTTGTTGGCAATCCCAATGGCATGGAAATCTCCGGTAAAGTGAAGGTTGATATCTTCCATTGGAACCACTTGGGCGTACCCGCCACCGGCAGCTCCACCCTTGATCCCAAAGACAGGGCCAAGTGAAGGTTCGCGCAGGGCAATGACGGCTTTTTCACCAATAGCTGAAAGAGCATCGACCAAGCCAACAGAGGTGGTTGTCTTTCCTTCTCCAGCAGGTGTTGGAGAGATGGCTGTCACGAGGATCAGCTTTCCATCTTCCTTATCCTTGAGTTGTTCCAGTTGGTTGCTATCAATTTTTGCCTTGTATTTTCCGTAGAGCGAAATATCGTCTTCGGTCAATCCAAGTTCAGCAGCGATATCGGTGATGGGCTTCATTTGGACAGAATTGGCAATTTCAATATCCGATAAAACCATAGAATCCCTTCTTTCTTTTTGTTTGTTAGTTTTATGATAGACTTTCTAAAATAGTTTGGTAAATGTTGTCTGCAAGATCAGAACCGGTTTGGAGGAGTTTGAGTCCCTTACCGTGGTATTCTTGGACAAAGTCTTGGTCCTTGATTCCTGAAATGTTGATCAAGACATTGAGCCAAGCCCCTTGAAGGCCAGCTTTAAGATTCAGAGCAGCTACCCCTAGGTCACTCGCCGCATTGGTGTTGGACTTGCCAACAGCTTCTTTGGTGGTTTCAAGAGCTTCAACGATGAGCTCCATCATAGAGAAAGGAGATATTGTCGCATGTTTCAAAGCTTTTTGCATGGCTTCACGACGAGCGGCTTTCTCTTCTTCCGTTTCTTTTGGAAGATCAAAGACAGCTGATACGACGTTGAAGGCTTCTGTATCCTTGTCGATGGCTTCTAGTAATTGGTCTTGGAGTTGAGCGCTTTTTTCATGAACCCCTTTGATGTGGTCTTCAAATTCTGCGTATTTTTTCTTTCCAATGGTCAGTTCACAGACCATTTTTGTAAGGGAAATCCCATTCGCAGCAGATAGAGCAGCAGCAGAACCACCACCTGGAGCTGGAGCATCTGAACCAAGAACTTTGGCAAACTCCGTAATACTTAAGTCAACTAGTTTCATAGAACTCCCTTTCTAACCCAACAAGTGATTTTCCAAGACTTGTTTGCTGTAGTCAAAGTCTTCTAATTGTAAGTAGTATTCAGCAGAGTCGATCAAAGCCTTAGCAGGAGCCAGTCCAATGAGTTCTGTTCCGATGATGCGAACACCGTAGCGTTGTGCTTCGAAACGAACGGTTTCCACAACACGATACAATGGGAATTGTTCCAAGTTGACCATGTTGATGGAGACTTGGGCAATGTTGCGATCTTCTAGCATGACGCCGATCGCTTTACAGTACTTGTATCCACCGCTTGATCCACGAATGATTTTAGAAATTTTATTGGCAATCTCTAGGTCGTCTGTGTCAAGGTTGATATTGAAAGCAACGAGTGGCATACGGACACCGACAGCTGTAACCCCTGCAGTTGGGTGAATCTTGCGTTCACCGTAGTCTGGCTTCCAGTCTTCTTCCAATAATTTTTCTGGCATTCCTTCAAATTGTCCTTTACGCACTTTTGCCAAGTTCTTCCGTTCTGGACGAGTTGCGGCATCTTCATAAAGGAAGATTGGAATACCCAACTCACGATTGATGCGTTCGGCCACTTTATTAGCGATCTCAACGCATTCAGCTGTAGTGATATCTTTAACCGGAACGAATGGACAAACGTCTGTTGCCCCCATACGAGGGTGTTCGCCTTCGTGCTTGGTCATATCGATGTTTTCAGAAGCGTATTTCACCAATTGGAAAGCCACTTCTTGAATGCTTTCTTCATCCCCAACGAGTGTAAAGACGCTACGGTTGTGGCTGGCATCAGACGAGTAGTCCAGCAGCGTAACACCTGGAATACTTTTTGCTGTTGCTGCTAATCCGTCGATCACAGCTTGATTGCGTCCTTCAGAGAAGTTTGGAATACACTCAACAATTTTTGCCATATGATTACCTCTTTTTATAGGAGAAGTTGGGGAGGAGGAGTCTTTGCATTTCCTCCCCTTTCTCAGTTTTTATTTTTTGATGTTAAAACAATTTTTGAACGGCTTCTTTGACCAAATCTTCATCTGCCAGATAAGGAATGGTGATGTGGTCTGTTCCTGCATGGAGACGGTTGTACTCGATCGCTGTTTCGATGGCATGGTTATTCCGTGCCCAGTTCCGACGAGCAACCCCACCCATGGTATCCCAGGCAATGGCAGACTTGATGATTTCATCGATCCGGTGGCTACCGTCTAAGACGAGCCCAAATCCACCGTTGATAGCTTTACCAATACCAGTACCACCACCGTTGTGGAGAGCGACGAGACTCATACCGCGAGCAGCGTTACCAGCGTAACATTGAACTGCCATGTCACAAGTAACGTTCGAACCATCCTTGATATTGGAGGTTTCACGGAATGGAGCATCTGTACCAGATACGTCGTGGTGGTCACGTCCGATCATGACCGGTCCGATCTTACCTTGGCGAATGAGTTCATTGAATTTCAATGCAATGTTGACACGGCCCATGCAATCTTGATAGAGGATACGTGCTTGTGTACCAACCACTAGTTGGTTCTTTTCCGCATCGCGGATCCAGTTGTAATTGTCGCGGTCTTGGTAGCGACGAGTTGGATCGATCGCTTCCATGGCTGCATGGTCGGTTGCAATCAAGTCTTCGTGTTTACCGCTGAGGCAGACCCAACGGAATGGACCATAACCATAGTCAAAGAGCATAGGTCCCATGATATCTTCTACATAAGATGGCCAAATGAAGCCATCCTTGTCATCCAAGCCATTCTTAGAAATTTCCTTGATACCTGAGTCGTAAACAGATTTCATGAAGGCATTACCGTAGTCGAAGAAGTAGGTGCCTTTAGCTGTCAAGGCTTTGATCACTGCAAAGTGACGAGCCAAGGTTTCATCAACCAAACGGCGGAAGGTTTCTTTGTCTTCTGCCAGCAAACGTGTCCGTTCTTCAAAACTAATACCAACTGGGCAATAGCCACCATCATAAACGTTGTGACAAGAGGTTTGGTCAGACAAGAGATGAACATGGACTTGGTGTTCGTTGACATATTCGAGCAAGTCTACGATATTACCATGGTAGGCAATCGAAGTGGATTCACCAGCTTCCAGCGCTGCTTGAGCCAATTTCACAGCTTCTTCGGCACTGTCTGTCACTTGGCTAATCCAGCCTTGAGAGTGACGAGTTTCGATCCGAGAGCGGTCCACTTCTGCAACGATGGCAACCGCTTTTGCGATTTCAGCTGCTTTCCCTTGAGCGCCACTCATCCCACCGAGACCAGACGAAATAAAGAGCTTACCAGTTAAGTCTCCATCATCAGCCACACCGAGTTTAAGACGTCCAGCATTAAGAAGAGTGTTGAAGGTACCGTGAACGATCCCTTGAGGGCCGATGTACATCCAACCACCAGCCGTCATTTGACCGTAGTTAGTTACTCCCATTTCTTCAGCGATTTCCCAGTCGCGCATATTGTCATATTCACCAATCAAGAGACCGTTAGTAATGACGACGCGAGGAGCTTCTGGTTTCGATTTAAAGAGACCAAGAGGGTGACCAGATTCAACGACCAAGGTTTGGTCTTCTGTCATCACTTCCAAGTATTTCTTGATCAAGTTGTATTGCATCCAGTTGGCACAGACAGATCCTGTTTCTCCATAAGTAACCAATTCATAAGGATAAAGGGCAATCTCAAAGCTCAAGTTGTTGTCGATCATGACCTGCATAGCTTTAGCAGCAGTGCATTTTCCTTTGTACTCATCAATTGGTTTTCCATAGATGCGATCTTTTGGACGGAAGCGATAGCCATAGATCCGACCGCGAGTTTTCAGTTCTTCTAGGAATTCTGGGATCAACTCTTGGTGGAATTTTTTAGGAATGTAACGCAAAGCATTTTTAAGGGCAATTTCGGTCTGAGCCTGCGTTAAGCGGAAGCCTCTATCCGGTGCACGACGAATGCCTTCTTGAAAAGTCGCCTTTTCAGGTAGGACATCAAAGTCAAGTTTGACAGACATAGCAGCTGCAAT
This sequence comes from Streptococcus sp., assembly GCA_046994005.1. Taxonomy (GTDB): domain Bacteria; phylum Bacillota; class Bacilli; order Lactobacillales; family Streptococcaceae; genus Streptococcus. Next base: position 10,071 of record JBKXCY010000010.1, on the reverse strand, counting down.
TTCTTTCTCGTCTATAAATGACATAGCAGAACCCTCCTTATAGTTGGACTGTGAATTTGTATTTTCTTTATTGTATCCAAGAAACGTCAATAAAGAGTCAAAAAAAAATATAATTTTTAATAAAGCAAAAAAAAATGAGGGGAAAACTTTTTGACTTTTTTTTGACGCTTTTTCTGTAGAATTGTAAAATGAATAACGATGGAAATAGAAAGGAATGTTTCATATGTCAGCTGATATCCTATTAACCCACTTTAACCAATTGTTTTGTCCAAATGATCTGGGTCATCCTCTCTATGGTAAGGAGATGGCAGAGGCAAAAATTCTTTCAGATGCTTATATCGCCATTAAAGATGGAAAGATTCTTGCAGTTGGGACAGGGCAACCAGCCCCAGAACTGATCGATGACCATACGGAAGTGAAATCCTGTGAAGGAAAAGTTGCGACCCCTGGCCTGATTGATTGCCACACCCACTTAGTCTATGGAGGCAGTCGGGAGCATGAATTTGCTAAAAAATTAGCAGGTGTTTCTTACTTAGACATCCTCGCCCAAGGCGGAGGGATTCTAAGTACCGTTCGGGCGACACGGGAAGCTTCCTTTGACACCCTCTATGACAAGTCCAAACGACTGTTGGACTACATGTTGCGCCATGGGGTGACAACCGTTGAAGCGAAAAGCGGTTATGGTTTGGATTGGGAAACTGAAAAACGCCAGTTGGATGTTGTCGCTGCACTGGATCGGGATCATCAAATAGACTTGGTATCTACCTTTATGGCAGCCCATGCGATTCCTACAGAGTACAAGGGCCGTTCCCAAGAATATTTAGATCTCATTGTGGAACAAATGCTTCCAAAAGTGAAAGAAGGACAGTTAGCTGAGTTCTGTGATATCTTCTGTGAAAAAGGGGTCTTTACAGCAGAAGAATCTCGCTATCTTCTTTCGAAAGCTAAGGAAATGGGCTTCAAGTTACGGATCCATGCGGATGAAATTGAGTCTATTGGAGGTGTTGACGTAGCGGCTGAATTGCAATCCACCAGCGCAGAACACCTGATGGTCATTACCGATGAGGGCATTCAAAAATTAGCAAAAGCAAAAGTCATTGGAAATCTTTTGCCTGCAACAACCTTTAGCCTCATGGAAGATACTTATGCACCGGCTCGTAAGATGTTGGACGCTGGGATGGCCATTACCCTAACAACTGACAGCAATCCAGGATCTTGTCCAACAGCCAATCTTCAGTTTGCCATGCATCTGGGTTGCTTCATGATGCGCCTAACTCCAGTGGAAATTCTCAATGCAGTGACCATCAATGCAGCCTACTCAGTAGATCGTGCCAAAACGATCGGTTCTTTCGATGCTGGCAAGCAGGCTGACATTACCATCTTTGATGCGCCAAATCTAGACTATCTCTTCTATTTCTTTGCGACCAATCTAGTGACAGATGTTTACAAGAAAGGTCAAAAAGTCATTTAAACTACTCCATTTCAGTCGAGACCTTGCTGGTTTGTAAAAATCAGCAGGGTCTTTTTTCTATCAGATCTCCACAGTAAATGGGACCGCTTTAGTGGGAAATTAAAATTTGACGTTCAAAGAATATTTTTCTTACTTTCTAATGTACAAAAAGGGAAAATCTTGATAGAATAGAGGTAATATTGAATATTTTCTTCAATATCATCTGTTTGACTGGAAAACAGATTGTTTAAACTATTGATCAAACGAACAGGTTGTTCAACAGACCTGTCTAGAAATTGTGAGGAGACAAGATGACTGTCGATTATAACAGCAAAGCTTACTTGGATAAAGTAGACGCTTGGTGGCGTGCAGCCAACTACATTTCAGCTGCTCAAATGTACTTGAAAGATAACCCATTGTTGAAGCGCGAAGTCGTTGAAAATGACTTGAAGGCTCACCCAATCGGACACTGGGGAACTGTACCAGGGCAAAACTTTATCTATGCTCACTTGAACCGTGCCATCAACAAATACGACTTGGATATGTTCTACATTGAAGGACCAGGTCACGGTGGACAAGTAATGGTATCGAACTCATACTTAGATGGTTCTTATACTGAATTGAATCCAAACATCCCACAAAATGAAGAAGGTTTCAAACACTTGTGTAAGATCTTCTCATTCCCAGGAGGAATCGCTTCTCACGCGGCGCCTGAAACACCAGGATCTATCCACGAAGGTGGAGAACTTGGTTATGCCCTTTCTCACGCTGCAGGTGCTGTATTGGATAATCCAGATGTGATTGCTGCTACAGTTATCGGTGACGGTGAAGGAGAAACAGGTCCATTGATGGCTGGTTGGTTGTCAAATACCTTCTTGAACCCAGTCAACGATGGGGCTATCCTTCCAATCTTCTACCTCAATGGTGGGAAGATCCACAACCCAACCATCTTCGAACGCAAAACAGACGAAGAATTGGCCCTCTTCTTTGAAGGTCTTGGTTGGAAACCAATCTTTGCGAATGTCACTGCAATTTCAGAAGACCACGAAGCTGCACACGCTTTGTTCGCTGAAAAATTGGACGAAGCAATTGAAGAAATCAAGAAAGTCCAAGCAGAAGCTCGTAAAGGTTCTGCTGAAGAAGCAACTCAACCAGTTTACCCTGTCTTGATTGCTCGTATTCCTAAAGGTTGGACTGGTCCAAAAGCATGGGAAGGCACACCAATCGAGGGTGGATTCCGTGCGCACCAAGTGCCAATCCCAGTAGATGCTCACCACATGGAGCATGTTGATGCTCTTCTTTCATGGTTGGAATCTTACCGTCCAGCTGAATTGTTCGACGAAACTGGTAAACTAGTTCCGGAAATTGCTGAAATTGCACCAAAAGGTGATCGTCGCATGGCGATGAACCCAATCACAAATGCTGGTGTGATCAAACCAATGAACACAGCTGATTGGAAGAAACACGCCCTTCAATTCAACACACCAGGTGAAATCATGGCTCAAGACATGATCGAATTTGGTAAGTATGCGGCAGACTTGGTAGATGCGAACCCAGATAACTTCCGTATCTTCGGTCCAGACGAAACTAAATCAAACCGTCTTCAAGAAGTCTTTACTCGCACAAGCCGTCAATGGCTAGGACGTATGAAACCAGACTACGATGAAGCATTGAGCCCTGCTGGTCGTGTCATTGACTCTCAATTGTCAGAGCACCAAGCAGAAGGTATGCTTGAAGGATATGTCTTGACAGGTCGTCATGGATTCTTCGCCTCTTACGAATCCTTCCTTCGTGTTGTGGATTCTATGATCACTCAACACTTCAAATGGTTGCGTAAATCTAAGACTCACACGACATGGCGTAAAAACTACCCTGCCTTGAACTTGATTGCGACTTCAACAGTCTTCCAACAAGACCACAATGGCTACACTCACCAAGATCCAGGTATCTTGACTCACTTGGCTGAGAAAACTCCTGAATACATCCGTGAGTACTTGCCAGCAGATACCAATACTTTGCTTGCAGTGATGGACCAAGCCTTCAAGGCAGAAGATGTGATCAACTTGATCGTTTCTTCTAAACACCCACGTCCTCAATTCTACTCAGCAGCTGAAGCAGAAGAATTGGTTCGTGAAGGATACAAGGTGATCGATTGGGCATCAACTGTTTCAGCAGATGAAGAGCCAGATCTAGTCATTGCAGCAGCAGGTACAGAGCCAAACTTAGAGGCACTTGCAGCCGTAACGATTCTTCACAAAGCCTTCCCAGAATTGAAGATCCGCTTTGTCAACGTAGTAGATATCTTGAAATTGCGTCACCCATCCGTTGATGCGCGTGGACTTTCAGATGAAGAGTTCGACAAAGTCTTCACTACTGATAAACCAGTGATCTTTGCTTTCCATGGTTATGAAGGCATGATCCGTGATATCTTCTTCAACCGTCACAACCATAACCTTCGTGTACATGGTTACCGTGAAAACGGAGATATCACCACACCATTTGATATGCGTGTGATGTCTGAATTGGATCGCTTCCACTTGGCACAAGATGCAGCTAATGCAGCTCTTGGAGATGCAGCAAGCGCATTTGCAGCGAAGATGGATGAAACAATCGCCTTCCACCATGACTACATCCGTGAAAACGGAGATGACATTCCAGAAGTTCAAAACTGGAAATGGGAAAACGTGAATAAATAAGAAAAAGAGCCGGAGCAATCCGGCTTTTTTTGTGATGAACAGCAAGTAACAAAAGTAAGAGGATGAGAATAGATGTTCGGAAATCAAGCGTTTTCAAATAAAATTGCAAGAGTTTCAGGAAAATATTGAAGTAAACCGAAAAAATAGTAAAATGGAAGAGCTGATTGCAGCAATTCAACTGTTCTGCGTTCTCCTTTTTGGAGAAGTGTTCTACATTAGAAAATGGAGTATTCTATGAAGAAAAAAATTATCTTGAAAAGCAGTATCCTAGCGGTCGCTGCGGGTCTTAGTGTTTTTGCGATCAATAGCGTTTTTGCAGACGAATTGCCCGTGCAGTTCATGGGCGTCAATGACTTCCACGGTGCCTTGGAACAAACAGGAACAGCTCGTTTAGAAGGCGAAACTGTGAAAAACGCAGGAACAGCCCCACTTTTGGCAACCTATTTGAACGATTCGCAAAAAGACTTTGAAACGGAGAATGCCGGAACGCCAAATGCCAGCATCCGTGTGCAAGCTGGAGATATGGTCGGAGCTAGTCCAGCCAATTCTGCCCTCCTTCAAGATGAACCAACTGTAAAAGTCTTCAATGAAATGAACTTTGAATACGGAACCCTTGGAAATCACGAGTTTGACGAAGGACTTGGTGAATTCAACCGGATCATGAAGGGAGAAGCCCCAACACCTGGTCAATTCAATAAGATCGTCGATGAGTATCCTCATGAAGCTTCCAAACAAGAAGTTGTAATTGCCAACTTGGTTGACAAAGATACCAATAAAATCCCATTTGACTGGAAACCTTATACCATCAAAGAAATCCCAGTCAATGACAAGACCGTTAAGGTCGGATTTATCGGGGTTGTTACGACAGAATTCCCAAATCTTGTTTTGCGTAAAAATCATGAACAATACCGTGTTTTGGATGAAGCAGAATCGATTGCCAAATATGCGCGTGAATTAAATGACCAAGGTGTTCATGCCATCGCTGTCTTGGCCCACGTTGCTGCCACTAGTAAGAATGGTGTAGCAGAAGGTCCTGCTGCAGACATGATCAAAAAATTAAACCAAATCTATCCTGAAAACTCAGTGGATATCGTCTTTGCAGGCCACAACCACCAATATACAAACGGGATGGTTGGAAATACCTTGATCGTTCAAGGTACTTCTCAAGGGAAAGCTTACTCTGATGTTCGTGGAGTCCTAGATACAGATACAGCTGACTTTGTTAAAGCTCCAACTGCTAAAATTATTGCGGTAGATCCATCGAAAGGCAAAGCAAAAGATGCCAAGGTTCAAGCGATCATCGATGATGCCAATGCGACGGTTAAAAAAGTAACAGAAGCAAAAATCGGTACAGCAGACAAGGCTGAAAATATTACCCGTGAATTGAATGCACAAAAAGAAAGTGCTGTTGGAGATTTGGTCACAGCAGCGCAACTAGATATTGCCAAAAAATCAGGTTATCCAGATGTTGACTTTGCCTTCACCAATAATGGAGGAATTCGTGCAGACCTCGTGGTGAAACCAGACGGAACAGTCACTTGGGGTGCAGCTCAAGCAGTGCAACCATTTGGAAATATCCTTCAAGTAGTCGAAATTACCGGAGACCAAATTTATAAAGCTTTGGACCAACAGTATGATGAGAAAGAACTCTACTTCTTGCAAATGGCAGGGATCAAGTACACCTATACAAAACCAGCCGATGCAACAGAAGAAAATCCATATAAGGTTGTGAAAGCTTACAAGGCAGATGGAACCGAAATTGATCGCAACAAGACCTACAAAGCGATTATCAACGATTTCTTGTATGGTGGTGGTGATGGCTTCTCAGTCTTCCGCGATACAAAATTGATCGGGGCTATTAATCCAGATACTGAAGTCTTTATCCAATACATCGAAGATGTGAATAAGGCAGGGAAGAAGTTATCTGCTTCAATCTTGGGCAACAAGACATTTGTGGAAAAAGTGGAAGAAGAAAAACCAACTCCAGAACCACAACCACAACCGGAACCACAGCCAGCGCCAGTTGATCCAGTAAGTCCTGTAAATCCAGTCCATCCTGTAGCACCAGTGACTCCTACTACCCCAACACCTCAACCTGCAACTCCAGTAACTCCAGCTCAACCAGCTGCAAGCGAAACAAAAGAAGTGGCAACCAACAAACCAGTCGCTGTCACTTATCATACAGGTGGCCAAGCAGAAGTAGCTGCTACACCAGCAACAGGTCTTCCAAAAACAGGTCAAGAAGACTTGGCTTCTACAGTCCTTAGCCTCTTTGGCATGACCTCACTAGCTTTAGCAGGCTTTGTAGTCAGCAAAAAACGTGAAGGCTAAGTCGTTCCTACGTTAACTGACCCTAAAAAACGTCCGTTCTTTTAAGAAACGGACGTTTTTCATGTCTTAGGCTGTTTTTTCCACCCAGACACTGCGGACAAAGAAGAGGCTGATCAGAGCTAGTGCTAGAAAGGCAACTCCAAGGTAATAATAGGGTTGATCCATTGTAGTAGATCGACCAGAGAGGTTGACAATCCCTCGGTAGAGAGCTCCGGCTGTGAGCGTAGCCACTCCTGAATTCCAAAGATTGAGACTCAGGCGAGAGAAGCCTTTCACCATCAACTGTAGAAGCACTAGTAGGACGCCACCGATCAAAGGAATCAAGAAGAGGTAGTGCATGAAGGCGGAGGTTTCGCCAAAACTAAAGTGTTCATAGATGCGACTTCCAACGAAGAAGAAAGCTGAAATAAGAGGATACCAGAGAATCGTTTTTTTCAATCGTTTTTTGATAGGATTAGTAACCGATGTAGACAATGTCACTCACCGCCCTTTCTGAAATAGTACCATTTGTAGTTGGTTTGTTAATAACTTGGCCATTGAAGTAAAGTGTAGAAGATCCACCCCCATCCAGGTTGTAGGCTGTTTTAACGCCATAAGACTTCATCACTTCCGCTAATTGGTAGAGAGATAGTCCTTCACTTTCTGAAGTCCGTCCATCTGACACGACGATAATGTAGTGGTTTTCATCGATGATCCCAATAGCAGTCCGTGGATTAGACGCCATGGATTGTCCAACTTCTGAGTTGGTATCGACGGTAATTTCTCCATTTTCAACTAAGGAAGGACCGAAAGCGAGGAGATTGACGACCCCGTCTTTGACTAATTGATCCGCTGAGATCTCATCTTCGTAGATAATTTTGAAGGATCCATCCTTGTAAATGGCCAGGTCACCATTGCTTGCATCTTCCCGAACGGTATCGCGGTAGACCACTCCATTTCGGATGACGTATCCTGTACTGTTAGCCCCGTAATAGTCACCATTCACTGCTAGAATGGCACTGTTGTTGGCAGCTGTGACAGAGGTCTTAGCAGTCACGTTGGTTCCGTAAGTATTTTGTGCAAAGGCTGTTTTGAGGTAGTCAGATGAGCTGACTGTGATATCTGCAATGTAAACCTGGGTATTTTCAACCGTTTTTTCTGTTAGGCTTACCTGGATATTGTCATCTGAATAGCTAGTATCGGTCGTTGTAGCTGAAGCAGCTGCTTTTTTGGCTGCCTTAGTGTCCGTAGTCGTAGCTTTTACGGTTTGGATGGCATCGGATAAGACAAAGGTCTTGAGCATCGAGTAGCTAAAACTGCTGGTCAAAAGAAGGCCAAAGCAGGCAGCATAGGTGTATGATTTTTTAAAGAATTTCATGGTGGGGAGCAGTCCTTTCTTTGAAGATCACTTTTTTCTGGATCACCCATGAGACCAGAAAGAGGAGGAAGCCAACGACAATTTTACTGATCAGGAGATTGAGCCCGAAAGCAGTATAGAAGAGTCGAATCAAGAGCGTATCGAGAATAAAGAGGCCGAGAGCTAGGCCAAAGTAGCCACTTCCAGTTTTAGCGACGCTGTCTTTGTTCTTAAAGACCAGGTGCTTATTGGTCGAGTAGTTAAAGATGGAACTCGTCACACGAGCGATCCCATTCGCTAGGAGAATACGTAGACTAATGGGCACGGCCATCATCACGAAGAGGAAGAAGGCGTAGACCAGATAGTCAACGATAAAACTACTCAGAGAGGAGAGGGCAAACTTGAACATGTCCTTGTAGATCATGAGTCCGTCTCGAATAGGTCGGAAGTGGGAGCCTTCGTTGTCATTGATATAGACCGTCTCAATGGGAACTTCCACGATGGGGAAGGACTTGCTTGCTGCGAGAAGCACATTCATTTCATATTCATAGCGCTGTCCTTCAACCTCAAGCATGAAAGGCAAGAGATTCGTAGTGAAAGCCCGTAAGCCTGTTTGGGTATCGCTGACCGCCACTCCGGTTTGTTGTTTGAAGAGAAAGCGAGTCAATTTATTCCCGAAAGCAGAACGCAAAGGAACTTTTCCAGAGAAGGCGCGTGCTCCTAGAATAAGTGTTCCAGGATGCTCTTGAGATTGGTTAACAACCCTGAAAATATCCCAAATTTTGTGCTGACCATCTGCATCAGCTGTAACAATGCTTCCATAGGTACCTCTTTCTAGGATGTAGGCATAAGCAGTCTTGAGAGATTGTCCTTTTCCTTGGTTGTGCTCGTGGGTCAGGACTGTTGCAAGACCGTCCAATTTGTCAAAAATCGCTTTCTTGTCAGCGTCACTCCCATCGTCGACCACGATGATGTGGAGATCGCTCTTAGCATGGACCAAGCGAACCAGTTTGACAAGATTCAGATCCGGTTGATAGGCGGGGATGATAAGATAATTCATAATCGTTCCTCGTTTCTTGAGATTTGTTGTAGCTAGTATAAAGACTCAAGCTTAAAGCTAACTGATATCAGTTTTCTTTAAGGAAAGAGGAGAAAGAAGGGGAGGGGTTTCTTCTATAAAATGTCATTTTTTAGGACATTTCTTTCTTTTTTCTCGAAGGGGACGTCCAGAATCATTTTTTAAATCCTAAAGATAATTCTTGCCTTTGTTCCAAAAGTCTGGTATAATAGTTTCTTGTGAGTAAACCTCACTTACCCCTTGCAAAGACAGGGGGTCATTAGTCCAAAAGGAGGAACATTATCAATGGCTAAATACGAAATTCTTTATATTATTCGTCCAAACATTGAAGAAGAAGCTAAAAACGCTTTGAGCACGTTTCGATTCTATCCACTGAAACGGTGCAACTGTTGTTGAATCAAAAGATTGGGGAAAAACGTCGTCTTGCATACGAAATCCAAGATTTCCGTGAAGGACTTTACCACATCGTAAACGTTGAAGCGAACGACGCTGTAGCTCTTAACGAGTTCGACCGTCTTTCAAAAATCAACGGTGACATTCTTCGTCACATGATCGTAAAAGTTGACGCGTAAGAAATCATCAGAGGTGACTTATGATTAACAATGTTGTACTTGTCGGTCGTATGACCCGTGATGCTGAACTTCGCTACACTCCAAGCAATCAAGCAGTTGCTACTTTCAGCCTAGCTGTCAACCGCAACTTCAAGAGTCAAAATGGAGAACGCGAAGCCGATTTCATCAACTGTGTGATCTGGCGTCAGCAAGCAGAAAACTTAGCCAACTGGGCTAAGAAAGGTGCTTTGATTGGGATTACCGGTCGCATTCAAACACGTAATTACGAAAACCAGCAAGGTCAACGTGTTTATGTCACTGAAGTCGTAGCAGACAGCTTCCAACTATTGGAAAGCCGTGCAGCACGCGAAGGGCATGCAGGTGGTGGTTATTCATCAGGCAACGGTGGTTTTGCTGGAAATGCAACCCCAAGCTTTGGTGGATCTGAACCAAGCAATGCAGCGCCAAACTTTGGTCGTGAAGAAAATCCATTTGGAGCGAATCCAATGGATATCTCAGACGACGATCTTCCATTCTAAGAATGGGTTTAACGAATTAAAACTATAAAGGAGAATTAAACATGGCTCAACAACGTCGTGGCGGATTCAAACGCCGTAAAAAAGTTGATT
>JBKXCY010000009.1:0-20595 GCA_046994005.1 Streptococcus sp. | reverse complement strand
GGATGAAATAACAGGATGCTCCTATAATATATTACACATTATAACATGGAGACACCCTTTTATTCAAGTAAAAGCAAGTAAAATACATTGAAACTAGTATCAGTATTTAAAGGGTGAAATAATAATTTTAAAAGTGCTCAAAAGACTAAATTTACTTTCAGAAATAGAAGGCTAGAAATAGAGATCATAAAATTGTAGCTATAAGAAATAAATAGGAAAGTAAGGTAACGTTGTGAAAGAACCCATTCTCATAGCTTGATAAGAAAGAGCCTTTATAAATAACATAAAGTATTTGTATAATAAATAAAATAGGTATACAATAAAAATATAGGAATTACTAGGATTTTTTAGAAAGTACTTTCTAATTATAGGGAAAGTATTGAAAATACATATTTAAAGTATTATGATTAATGGTGTAAGAGCTTACAAACTAAAAAAAGAAGCAGGTGATTAAATCATGGAAGAGTTACGGCATAAGCTGATTGTTTCGTGTCAAGCTCTACCAGACGAACCATTGCATAGTGATTTTATTATGGCTCGTATGGCAGTAGCTGCCGAGGAGGGCGGAGCATCTGGAATTCGCGCCAATTCTGTTGTTGATATTGCAGCGATTCGAAAAGCGGTGGATTTACCGATCATTGGGATCATAAAACGAGATTACGTAGATGCAGATGTTTATATCACGGCAACTATGAGAGAGGTAGATGAACTCATGACGGTTCGTCCGGATATCATTGCGATAGATGCCACAACCTCTACACGACCAAATGGCGAAAGCTTAGAAGATTTTTTCCAAAAAGTAAAGAAAAAATATCCGGATCAATTGTGGATGGCAGATTGTTCTACTATTGATGAAATGCTTACGGCTGACCAATTAGGTTTTGATTATATTGGGACAACATTGGTAGGCTATACCAAGCAAAGTAAGGGCGATAAAATCGAATCAAATGACTTTGAAATTATTCGCAAAGCTCTTAGTAAACTATCTCATCCATTAATTGCAGAAGGTAACATAGATACCCCTGATAAAGTCCATAGGGTATTGGAGTTAGGTGCCTATAGTGTTGTCGTAGGTTCAGCTATTACACGTCCACAATTAATTACAAAAAAATTTGTAGAAGCAACAAAATAAAGAAAGAGGTTTCCAAATGACAAATACAAATTTGAAGAAATATGAAGGTGTTATTCCAGCGTTTTATGCTTGCTATGATGAAAATGGTGAAGTGAGCCCAGAAAGAGTACGTGCTTTGGCTCAATACCATATTGATAAAGGAGTACAAGGGGTTTATGTCAACGGATCTTCTGGAGAATGTATTTATCTTAGTGTTGAAGATCGTAAGCTGATTTTAGAGAATGTAATGGCGGTCGCTAAAGGAAAACTAACTGTTATTGCCCACGTCGCATGTAACAATACCAAAGATAGCGTTGAACTTGCAAAGCATGCTGAAAGTCTTGGAGTAGATGCTATTGCAGCGATCCCACCTATTTATTTCCGCCTTCCTGCTTATTCCATTGCTCGCTATTGGAATGACATGAGCAAGGCTGCACCAAATACAGATTTTATCATTTATAATATTCCGCAACTGTCTGGTACCACCCTCACACGCGACCTGTATGCTGAAATGCGCAAGAATCCACGGGTGATCGGGGTGAAAAATTCATCTATGCCAACACAAGATATTCAAATGTTTGTAGCTGATGGAGGAGATGACCATATTGTCTTTAATGGACCAGATGAACAGTTCATTAGTGGCCGCGTTATTGGTGCAAAAGCTGGAATTGGTGGTACTTACGGGGTGATGCCTGATTTGTTCTTAAAATTAAATGAGTTGATCAAAGAATCCGATTTTGAAACAGCTAAAGAATTGCAATATGCGATCAATGATGTCATTTATAAGATGGTCAGTGGTCGAGCAAATCTTTATGCAGTGATCAAAGAAATTCTCCGTCTAAATGAAAAATTAGATCTTGGTTCTGTAAGAGCCCCACTCGAACCCTTGCATGAAGAAGATCTGGCAATTGCAAAAGAAGCAGCAGAACTTATTCAACAAGCACGAAAAGAATTTTTATAATAAATAAAATCAATATGGAGATATGTTATGGGCACAACAGGATTTACAATAATTGACTTAATTATCTTGATTGTTTATTTACTTGTGGTATTGGTTGCAGGTATCTATTTCTCTAAAAAAGAGATGAAAGGAAAAGAGTTCTTTAAAGGAGATGGTTCGGTTCCTTGGTATGTTACTTCGGTATCCATTTTTGCCACAATGCTCAGTCCGATTTCCTTCTTGGGACTCGCTGGTAACTCTTATGCAGGTAGCTGGATTTTATGGTTTGCTCAATTAGGGATGGTTGTAGCTGTTCCACTGACAATTCGTTTTATCTTACCTATCTTTGCACGGATAGACATCGATACGGCATATGATTACTTGGATAAACGTTTTAATTCTAAAGCACTTCGTATTATTTCAGCACTCTTGTTTATTATTTATCAATTGGGACGTATGTCTATCATTATGTACCTCCCATCAGCTGGTTTATCAGTATTGACAGGAATTGACATCAATATTTTGATTATTTTGATGGGTGCAATTGCAATTGTTTATTCTTATACTGGTGGTCTAAAATCCGTATTATGGACAGACTTTATTCAAGGTGTGGTTCTGATTAGTGGTGTCGTTGTAGCTTTATTTGTACTGATGGCTAATATTAAAGGTGGCTTTGGTGCAGTAGCAGAAACATTAGCAAACGGGAAATTCCTTGCTGCAAATGAAAAACTTTTCGATCCTAACTTGCTTTCAAACTCCATCTTCTTAATTGTGATGGGTTCAGGCTTTACAATCTTGTCTTCCTATGCTTCATCTCAAGATTTGGTTCAACGTTTTACTACAACACAAAATATTAAGAAACTTAATAAAATGTTGTTCACAAATGGTGTCTTGTCACTTGCAACTGCAACAGTCTTTTACTTGATCGGTACAGGCTTGTACGTATTCTATCAAGTACAAAATGCAGGTAGTGCAGCTAGCAATATCCCTCAAGACCAAATCTTTATGTACTTTATTGCATACCAGTTACCAGTAGGTGTCACAGGTTTGATCTTGGCAGCGATTTATGCAGCAGCTCAATCAACTATTTCAACAGGTTTGAACTCTGTTGCAACTTCATGGACATTGGATATTCAAGATGTCATTTCTAAAAATATGTCAGACGATCGTCGTACGAAAATTGCACAATTCGTATCTCTAGCAGTAGGTTTATTCTCAATTGTTGTTTCCATTATCATGGCTCATTCAGATATTAAATCTGCATACGAATGGTTCAATAGTTTCATGGGACTTGTACTTGGTCTACTTGGTGGTGTATTCATTCTTGGTTTTGTTTCTAAAAAAGCAAATAAACAAGGTGCTTATGCAGCGCTGATTGTATCAACCATCGTTATGGTATTTATTAAATACTTCCTTCCTCCAACAGCTGTTAGCTACTGGGCATATTCATTGATTTCAATTTCTGTATCAGTAGTTTCAGGTTATATTGTATCTGTTCTTACTGAAAATAAAGTATCTGCACCTAAATATACAACGATTTATGATATTTCAGAAATTAAAGCGGATTCAAGTTGGGAAGTTCGTCACTAGTCACTAATAGAAAAGAGAAAATAATATGATTATTTCTGAACAATCTGATTTTAGACGATATGCTTCTGTCAATAAACATTTTTCAAAAGTCTGTGATTTTTTAGAAAATACAAATTTGACAGATTTAGTTGATGGAAAAATTGATATTGACGGGGAAAATGTTTTTGCAAATTGTATGACTTATCTAGCTGATGGAGTCCCAGGAGATATTTTTGAAACTCATAAGAAATATTTAGATATTCATATTGTTGTTGAAAATACAGAAAAAATGGCAGTAACTTCCCCAGTTCGTGCTCAGTCACGTGTACCTTTTAGCGAAGAGAAGGATATTGCTTTTTACGATAGCAAAGACTATCAAATTGTTGAATTGCTTCCAGGGAATATGTTGGTGACTTTTGAAGAAGATCTTCACCAACCAAAGATTCATTGCAATGATGAAACTGTTAAAAAACTTGTTATCAAAGTTTTAAACGAGGAAAAATAAAATGAAAAAAATATTAAACAATATGTAACCTTAGGTACTGTATTGGATTGATGTTTGAAAAATTTGATTCATGGTATCGTAATGAACTTCATATGAAAAATGTTGTACCATATATAACATTTAAGATTGAAGATTTGAAAAAGAATTAAAGCTGAAATTTAAAAATATATAGAAAGAGGATAAAAATTATGGTAAATTACGGTATTGTTGGAGCTGGATATTTTGGAGCTGATTTGGCTCGCTCAATGAACAAAATTGAAGATGCAAAAGTGGTTGCGGTATTTGACCCAAATCATGGAGAAGAAGTTGCTCAAGAGTTGGGATCAGATGTTTGTGCAAGTTTAGATGAACTTGTAGCACGTGAAGATATTGATTGTGTGATCGTAGCTTCACCTAGCTACCTTCACCGTGAACCTGTTGTGAAAGCTGCTCAACATGGCAAACACGTATTTTGTGAAAAGCCAATTGCATTGTCTTATGAAGATTGTAAAGTCATGGTTGACGCATGTAAAGAAAATAATGTTATCTTTATGGCTGGTCACATCATGAACTTCTTTAATGGTGTACACCATGCTAAAGAATTGATTACTCAAGGTAAAATCGGTAAAGTTCTTTATTGCCATGCCGCTCGTACAGGTTGGGAAGAACAACAACCAACTGTATCATGGAAGAAACTTCGTTCTCAATCTGGAGGACATTTGTACCACCATATTCATGAATTAGATTGCATTCAGTTCATCATGGGAGGACTTCCTGAAAAAGCGACAATGGTAGGAGGCAATGTATATCATAAAGGTGAAAACTTTGGTGATGAAGATGATATGCTCATTGTAAACCTAGAATACTCTGATGATCGTTATGCTGTTTTGGAATATGGTAATGCTTTCCGTTGGGGTGAACACTACGTCTTGATTCAAGGAACTGAAGGAGCTATCAAACTTGACTTGTTCAATACTGGAGGTACTCTTCGTGTTAAAGGTGAAGGAGAATCACACTTCTTAGTACATGAAACTCAAGAGGAAGATGATGACCGTACAGCTATCTATACCGGTCGTGGTATGGATGGAGCAATTGCGTACGGTAAACCAGGAGTACGTTGCCCATTATGGTTACAAACATGTATTGATAAAGAAATGGAATATCTACATGACATCATTAAAGGTGGAGAAATTACAGAAGAATACGAAAAACTTCTCAATGGTGTAGCTGCTTTAGAATCAATCGCTACCGCTGATGCATGTACTTTATCAGTTAAAGAAGATCGAAAAGTAAGTCTTTCAGAAATCACAAATGCTTAACTATTGTAAAACAGAATAGTAAATTCTTGTCATTTTATAGGCTATTGATACGATAAGAAAATAAGGCCCTATTTCAATGAATAAGAGCAATCAGAAGATGTTGCTTGCTATTTCTAAGAAGCCCAGGTTGAATTCGAAAGGAGTTCCAGTATGGAATTAGTACAATATAAAGATGCAGTGATTGCACGGGACATTCAACACCCTGCACTCAAGAAAGTTGTAGATTATTTAAAAACACATGATGTCAGTCAAGATGAAAAGGGGACACATTCAGTCTCTGATGATTTCTTTTACAATGTGATTGAAATGGAAACAACGGATGAAGAACATCGTGTGTGGGAAAGTCACCGAGACTACTATGACGTTCATGTTCTATTCGAAGGTAAAGAACGAATCTCATATAATTTTCTGTCCAATATGAACTTGGAAGATTATGTGAAAGAAGAGGATTGGCAACAAATGTCTGGCCATTCGATGTTTGATATTCATTTCACACCTGGTGCCATTTTATTATTAGATCCAAATGATGCGCATAAGACAGGTTTGAAAGTGGATCAGGCTCAAGATATTCGCAAGATAGTATTTAAAGTGCGGTTATAGCGTGCATTATTCATTCTTTTCATTCCGAACGGGAGTAATAGAACAATTTTTGAGAGAAGGATCTTGTTATCTAGTTACTGATTTCTCTCATTGAGTGGATCGAAAGGTCTTATAAGATGATGGATGTTCTCATGAATTGTTAATGGAGGTTGGAGACTATTCCCAGCCTCTTTCCCCGTTTTTAGAAGATGTTGTCAGAGTGGAGGAGAAATGGTTACATTAGAAAAAAGTATACAACCTGTTATTGAGTCAGTCTATGAAAGCTTAACAGATTTAGAAAAGAAAATAGCTGACTATTTTTTATCTGATCATGTCATGCAAGATGATTTATCTGCGAAATCAGTGGCTAAACGATTGTATGTTTCCCTCTCTTCTTTGACAAGATTTGCTAAGAAGTGTGGGTTCACAGGATATCGTCAATTTGTTTATGAGTTTGAGGAGTCAAATCAGGACATCCAAAATGTCAGTCGACATATTACAAAAAGTGTCTTATCTGATTATGGAGAGTTGTTAAATAAGACTTTTTCTTTGATTGATGAAGAGCAGTTCTTGCGTGTTAGTCGGATGTTAGACAAGGCTAAGCGGGTATATATATACGGAATTGGGAGTTCAGGTCTTGTAGCACGTGAGATGGAATTTCGCTTTATGAGGCTGGGAATGATTTGTAAGGCGATTACCGATGACCACATGATACGAGTCAATAAAGTCATGCTGGATGATGAGTGTCTGGTTATTGGAATTTCGTTATCAGGTGAGACAAAAGAAATTCTGGATGCTGTGTATCAAGCAAAGCAAAAAGGTTCTAGGACTGTTCTAATAACATCGAAAATAAGTGCGTTTTTAAAAGGGCGGTGTGATGAACTGGTGTCTGTGGCAGTAAAGGAAAGTTTGCCTCAAGGTACGCTCATATCTCCACAATTTCCAGTCTTAGTTGTAGTCGATATTTTTTATGCCTATTATGTTGACTTGGATAGAGAGAGAAGGAATCATATATTCACCAATACACTTTCGGCCCTCAATTTACATAAAACGGAGGATGGACAATGAATATTTTAGGAATTGACATTGGAGGTACATCCATTAAGTCAGATGTATATAATGAAGAAGGCAATGCTTTGGGATATTTTTCAGAACAGAGTACCAAGATATGCCATGAGAACCAGACAAATGGGATACTGGAGCAAATTTGTGACCTCATTTCCGGCTATCAATCTAGTCTTGATTTAGACGGGGTTGCGATTTCGACAGCAGGTGTGGTCGACAGCCAATCAGGGAAAATTGTATATGCAGGTTATACCATTCCTTCTTACAGTGGGACTGACTTTTCCAGCGAGATTCAGAAACGATTTTCCATCCCTGTCACAGTAGAAAATGATGTCAATTGCGCCTTGTTAGGAGAAATGTGGAAAGGTGCAGCCAGAAATAGCCATTCTACTGTTATGATTACGGTTGGGACCGGTATCGGTGGTGGTATTTTCACCAATGAACAAATCTTGTCCGGGCATAATTTCACAGCAGGTGAAATCGGATATTTACCGATTGGGAATGCCGATTGGCAATCCTTAGCGTCTGCATCAGCACTTGTTCAGATGTATGAGGAAGCATCTGGCTTACACCATCAAACCGGTAAAACTTTTTTTGAGGCGGTGGATAAGAGTGATCCAGTTGCTTTGAAGGTCTTAGAAACATACGTTCATCATTTGGCACAAGGATTGGTTACTCTTTCTTATGTCTTAAATCCAGAGAAAATGATCTTAGGAGGTGGCATCTTTGCTCGCTCAGATGTTTTGCTACCTCTGTTGCAAAATGAGTTGTATCATGCAGTTCAGGACAAACGATTCTTACCGCGAGAAATTGTAACGGCTACATTAGGAAATGAAGCAGGAAGATTGGGAGCGGTAGCCAAATTTTTAATGGATCAAGGGAAAAACTTGTCTTAAAATACGGTCGTTTTAGGAGCGATCGATCCCTAATTTCCCGATCAAAACCATGTAAAATATGGTATAATCTAAGGTAATTATACTGTTGTTGGAAGAACAATAGTTGAATAAGGAGGTGTGACGATGTCGAATGCAACACTCGAGATGATGCAAGAGATCGAACAGGCTGCTCAAGGAGTGATCGCTACTTATGAAGATCAGGTCGAGCAAGTCCGTACGGATTCGCGCGATCGCCTTGCAACAGTGGCGCAGCATTACGATGAGGAAACCAAGCAATTGGTCACAGAGGCAGAAAAAAACGCTCAGGAAAGACTCGTCCGTTTAACGAAAGATCTGGAAGAAACGGTTGCGCGCAATGATGCCAAGGTACAACAGGCGATGACCGACAAGCGAGCTGGGTTAGTTGAAGCCATTGTAGAAAAGGTGGTAGCAAGCTATGGCCGTTAGTCAGATGCAAAAACTGTCCCTCATCTTACCCAAAGATGACTTGGACAGTCTCCTACTAGCGCTACAGTCTGAGGCAAAAATCCAGATTTATGACCTCAGTGAGCATGAAGAATGGCAGGCTGCCTTTGAGGCAAATACCTTGTCTCAACCCTTGACAGAGGACAATCGTCAAGCCTTGGTAGAGCTACAAAAACGTCAAGAACAAGTTGAAAAAATGATTCAGACTCTAGAGCCCTACATGCCTGAGAAGAAGGCCCTGCAAGCTCTGAAGGAAGAACCCTTAAGCTTGTCTTTTGATGACTTGCAGGCCCACGGGATGATTCGAGACGAGGATCTTCTATTGACCAAGTTGAAACGCCAGTTGCGCGTGTTAGACAAGGCTCGTCAGAAGATTGCGGATGCAAAGGGAGAGATAGAGCGCTTAGAAAAATGGCGACCGTTAGAGGTGACACCAGCTGCCCTCGCTACTTTTCACTATGTGCATGGCTTGATCGGGACGATTCCAAATAGCGATACAGACGCTGTTCGTTCTTCCTTAAAAGCTCATCCTGAGCTGGAGTTAGAAGAAGTCTTTACGTCTGAAACTGAACACGGCTATGTCATCTTGTATCGCTCGGGAGATCGTGTAGCTGTTCAGGAGCTTCTGGAAGAACATGGGTTCAAAGAATTGGACTATGAAGAAGAGCAAGTCCCAGCTGCTTACTTGGATCGCTTAGAAAGGGAAGTCAAAGAGCAGGAAGCTGTCGTTGCAGCAACCCTAGCAGAGTTACAAGACTCCCAGAAGGAGTTGGACCAACTCAAGTATCAGATGGATTACTTGTTGAGCTTGGGGGCTCGTGAGGAAGCCAAGTCACTGCTAGCTAGCACGCAAAGTTTGGTAGCCTTAGAGGGTTGGATTGAAACATCGCAAGTGGCCTCGTTACGAGACTTCTTGCAACAAGGCTTTGGTTCTCGGGTCTTACTTGAGACGCGCGATGTGACAGAAAAAGATTGGGATGACGTGCCGATCCAGTTGCGAAATAGCGCCTTGGTAGAGCCTTTTGAATTAGTCACAGAGATGTATGCCTTGCCTAAGTATTACGAGAAAGATCCAACTCCGATCGTTTCTCTCTTCTACTTTGTTTTCTTTGGCATGATGGTCGCAGATATTGGTTATGGCCTCTTGCTAACGGTAGCGACAGGGTTTGCCCTTAAAGCCTTTAAGCTCAAGCCTGGGACAGCGAAAAACCTTCGTTTCTTCAGTCTCCTCGGAATTTCAGTGGCCCTCTGGGGTGTGGTCTATGGCTCTTTCTTTGGATTTGAGATGCCTTTTGCCCTGATCAGTACGACCAGCAACGCTATGACCATCCTGATCCTCTCAGTGGTCTTTGGTTTTGTCACTGTCTTAGTGGGCCTCTTCCTAGGGGGAATGAAAAATGTCCGCCTCAAAGACTACACGGAAGCCTATAATGCGGGCTTTGCTTGGGTTTTGATCCTACTTGGCTTAATGCTTCTAGCAGTAGGCAATATCTTGCCAGGGATGAGCGTTCTGGTTCCGATTGGCAAGTGGCTGGCTATTTTGAATGCCATTGGGATCTTGATTGTTTCCATTGTCAGTGCCAAGAAACTGTCCGGTTTAGCGTCTGGTCTCTTTAACCTCTACAATGTCAGTGGGTACGTCGGAGACTTGGTCAGCTTCACCCGTTTGATGGCCCTGGGCTTGTCTGGAGCGAGTATCGGTTCGGCCTTTAACCTCATTGTCAATCTCTTCCCACCGCTTGGACGGTTTACGGTAGGACTTGTGCTCTTTATCGTCCTACATGCCATTAACATGTTCCTGTCCTTCTTGTCGGGATATGTGCATGGAGCCCGTTTGATCTTTGTGGAGTTCTTCGGTAAGTTCTACGAAGGAGGAGGCAAGCCATTTCGTCCTCTTAAACCTTCTGAACGCTATATTAAAACAAAAAAATAAGTATTATCTTAAAAAAATAGGAGTATATTCATGGAATCTTTAGCATCATATTTTTCAGCCCATGGGGGCGCCTTCTTTGCAGCATTTGGTGTCGCGATCGCAGTCGCACTTAGTGGGATGGGATCTGCCCTTGGGGTTGGTAAAACGGGTCAAGCAGCAGCAGCGCTCTTGAAAGAACAACCCGAAAAATTTGCCCAAGCCCTGATTTTGCAATTGTTGCCAGGTACACAAGGTTTGTACGGTTTCGTTATCGGGATCTTGATCTGGTTGCAAATTAAGCCAGATATGCCACTTGAAACAGGGGTTGCTTACTTCTTTACAGCTCTTCCAGTTGCGATCGTTGGTTATTTCTCAGCAAAACACCAAGGAAATGTTGCGACAGCAGGGATGCAAATCTTGGCCAAACGCCCTGAAGACATGATGAAAGGGGTTATCCTTGCGGCCATGGTTGAAACCTATGCCATCTTGGCCTTCGTTGTGTCCTTCCTATTGACCCTACGCGTCGGCTAAGAGTTAGCTTTGATGAATTCGCCTTACGAGGTGAAAAATACAAGACGCATGCAATAGGAGAAAAAACGATATGGATGAACAAACCCAATTAAAGGATTCGATCTTGGCCCAAGCCCACGAAAAAGGGCGTAAACTCTTAGAAGAGGCCAAGGAAACCATCCTAAAAGAAGAGACTGCGCAAGAAGAGCGGTTGATCCAAGATAAACTCAATCAACGCTCCGAGCAGCTCAAGCGGATTCAACGTCAATTGCAACGTGAAACCCAACAAATCGAAAATAAAAAACGCCAATCAACCCTTGTCACCAAGCAACGAGTCTTAAAGGATCTCTTTGCAGATGCTTATGAAGCGATGGTGGCTTGGCCCCTTGAAAAGGAAATGCAGTTTGTAGATGCGGTCTTAGAGCGCTATCAGGGACAAGTTGTGACCCTGACCTTTGGGGCAGTGAGCGCTGCTAAATTTGATTCAGCAGCTCTCGAGAGATTGAAGCAGACGCATCAGAATGTGACAGTTGCAGATGCAACAATCCCAGCTCAAGCAGGCTTTGTCTTGTCGGTTGGGAAGATTGATGACAACTATCTCTACCGTGATTTGGTGGATTCCATTTGGGAGCAAGAAAGCTACCAGATGGCAGCCAGCATTTTCACCGATGAAGAGAACTAGGAGGTTGCAATGAGCGAACGGACCTATTCTCAAGTTAATACAGGAATCAGCGTACGTGAGGCTAGTTTTGTCAGTCCCAGTCAGTTCGAGCAGTTGCTTGCAAGTCCCTCTAGTGAGAGCCGAGAAGGATTGCTACAAGGGACACCTTATGCTTTAGACAGCCACGAGATCAAGGATTTAGCAGCCCTTGAAAAGCGCCTGATGGCAATCTTGTTGGCAGAGTACCAATGGGCTTTTGAAGTGGCCCCTCAGTCAGACCTGGTTAGCCTGTTTACCTTGAAATACACTTATCACAATCTCAAGGTATATCTGAAAAATAAGGCGACAGAGCGCAAGTTAGGGCATTTATTGATCCCTATCGGTCCTTATTCTCTTGATGTGCTCGAGCATTTGGTGGCAACCTTTTCTGCGGAGCATTGTCCGGCCTTTATGGCGGAAGAAGTGGCTGCAACTTGGCAAGAATTCCAAGACTATCAGGACTTGCGAGTCCTCGAAATCGGGATGGACTTAGCTTATTTTAAACACCTGAGATACTTAGGAGACAGCCTAGATCATCCAATTCTCAAGCAGCTGGTAGACGTGACCATTGACTTTTACAATGCGATTACGGCCAAACGGGCCTTGGATCAGCAAAAACCGCATAGTTTTATGCACCAATTGCTCTCGGATGAAGGAAGCCTCAGTGCCCATCAGGTGATCGACCTGCTAGAATCGGGTCAGTGGTTGACCTGGTTTTATCAAGTCAATCCGCTAGAGTACGATCTCGCCTTAGAGACTTATGAAGAAAAGATGCGCACCGGTCAACTTAAGACAACAGAGTTGGAGTATCTAGAAAGCTTGGTGAAATTCAGTCTTTTAGACGCTGGCCGTTTTGAAGTCGATGGGCCACTCCCTCTTGTTCGTTATCTTTACGGAAAAGAGTTAGAGGTGACCAACCTTCGTTTGGTCCTCTCTGGTTTGGACAATGGTTTTCCGCTAGCAGAAATCAAAGAAAGGATGAGACCGATTTATGGACAAACAGACCTATAAGATCGCCGTTGTGGGCAATCGGGACGCCATCCTTCCTTTTCGCCTGATTGGCTTTCAAACCTATCCGGTCACAGAGCCACAAGAAGCGATCAATACCTTGCGAAAACTCAGTCGGGAAAACTTCGGGATTATTTACCTGACAGAGGATATTGCTCAGGCCATTCCAGATACAGTAGCTTTTTACGACCAGCAGCTGACACCGGCTCTGATCCTTATCCCGACCCATAGAGGGACTACAGGACTGGGCCAACAGCGGATTCGTGATAATGTCGAAAAAGCAGTAGGACAGGATATTTTATGAGAACAAATGAATTTGGCCAAGCGATTGGCGATGCACTGCCGGATTTTACACCGGGGCGTCTGCCAGCTATTGAGCGGATCGAAGGTCGCTATACCGTGATCGAGCGCCTCTCAAAAGAAAAACATGGAGCAGATCTTTATCAGGTTTACGGGCCGGACTCTCCAGCAGCTATGTGGACCTTTCTATTTAAAGGTCCTGTCCGCAATGAAGAGGAGTGGGACCACTTGTTAGATGATCTCATGACAGCTCAAGGTCGCTTTTACTATGCGATAGTAGACAAAGATTCAGGCAAGGCTTTGGGGACATTCTCTCTCATGCGGATCGATCAAGCCAACCGGGTGATCGAAGTCGGAGCAGTGACCTACTCACCAGCGCTTCAAAAGACTCGCATGGCTACGGAAGCCCAGTATCTATTAGCGCGCTACGTGTTTGAGGATCTAGGTTACCGCCGTTATGAGTGGAAATGCGATGCCTTAAACCAAGCTTCTCGAAAAGCAGCTGAGCGCTTAGGGTTTACCTATGAAGGCTGTTTCCGTCAGGCTGTTGTTTATAAAGGTCGTACCCGCGATACAGACTGGTTGTCTATCATTGACCAAGAATGGCCAGCAATCAAAGAGCGCTTCGAAGCCTGGTTGGATCCAAGCAATTTCGATGCCAATGGCCAACAAAAGCAAGCTCTAAGAGAGATAGCACAAAAGTAAAACAAAGAAACAAAGGATTCCCAGGAGGAATACATGACTCAAGGAAAAATTATCAAAGTTTCCGGTCCCTTGGTGGTTGCATCAGGGATGCAGGAGGCCAATATCCAAGACATTTGCCGGGTCGGCGATCTTGGTTTGATTGGCGAAATTATTGAGATGCGGCGTGACGAAGCCTCTATCCAAGTATATGAAGAAACATCTGGAGTCGGACCAGGAGAACCGGTGGTCACAACTGGAGCTCCCCTTTCTGTTGAATTGGGACCCGGTTTGATTTCCCAGATGTTTGACGGGATCCAACGCCCCTTGGAACGCTTCCAAGAAGTCACTGCCAGTGACTTCTTGGTTCGCGGGGTGCAAGTTCCAAATCTAGACCGTGACACCAAATGGGCCTTCGAACCAAGTGTGACAGAAGGGACAGAGGTGGTCGCTGGAGACATCGTCGGTACCGTTCAAGAGACCAATATGGTGGAACACCGCATCATGGTACCCTTCGGTGTCAGTGGACGTGTGACCAAGATCGCAGCAGGTTCTTACACAGTGGAAGAACCGGTTTATGAGATCGAACAGGCTGATGGTAGCCTCTTTACTGGTACTTTGATGCAAAAATGGCCGGTTCGTCGAGGCCGTCCCTTTGCACAAAAATTGATCCCAGTAGAGCCTTTGGTCACAGGTCAACGGGTTATTGATACCTTCTTTCCTGTGACAAAAGGTGGAGCTGCAGCTGTACCCGGTCCTTTCGGAGCTGGGAAAACAGTTGTGCAACACCAGGTGGCCAAGTTTGCCAATGTAGACATCGTGATTTACGTGGGTTGTGGGGAACGTGGGAATGAAATGACGGACGTTCTGAATGAGTTTCCAGAATTGATCGATCCAACAACTGGCCAATCCATCATGCAACGGACCGTACTGATCGCCAACACTTCAAACATGCCAGTAGCGGCGCGGGAAGCTTCCATCTATACAGGGATCACCATTGCTGAATACTTCCGTGATATGGGCTATTCCGTTGCCATCATGGCCGATTCGACATCGCGTTGGGCAGAAGCTCTTCGTGAAATGTCTGGCCGTCTAGAAGAAATGCCCGGAGATGAAGGCTACCCAGCCTATCTTGGTAGCCGGATTGCTGAGTACTACGAGCGGGCAGGTCGGGTCAAGACACTGGGAACCACTGCGCGTGAAGGTTCGATTACGGCAATCGGTGCCGTTTCCCCTCCAGGTGGAGATATTTCAGAGCCCGTAACGCAAAATACCTTGCGGATTGTTAAGGTCTTCTGGGGCTTGGATGCTCAGTTGGCCCAACGGCGCCACTTCCCAGCCATCAACTGGTTGAGTTCATATTCCCTTTACCAAGATGAAGTTGGTCGCTATATCGATTTACATGAACAAATCAGCTGGTCTGAAAAAGTGACCCGTGCTATGAACTTGCTTCAAAAGGAAAGTGAATTGCAAGAGATTGTGCGCTTGGTTGGTCTGGATTCCTTGTCTGAAAAAGACCGCTTGACCATGAATGCGGCCAAGATGATCCGTGAAGACTACCTGCAACAAAATGCCTTTGATGAGGTCGATACCTATACCTCTTTCAGCAAGCAAGTTGCCTTGTTGACCAACATTTTGACCTTTGACCAAGAAAGTCAAAAAGCACTAGAATTAGGAGCTTACTTCACAGAAATCATGGAAGGAACCGTAACTCTTCGAGACCGCATTGCCCGGAGCAAGTTCATCCATGAGGACCAGTTGGCAACTATTCAAGCTTTGAAAGAAGAAATCGTAGAAACCCTACACCAAATCGTCGCAAAAGGAGGAGTAGACAATGAGCGTGATTAAAGAATACCGTACTGTCAGCGAAGTTGTTGGCCCCTTGATGATTGTCGATCAGGTCGAAGGGGTTCACTACAATGAACTGGTAGAAATCAAGCTCCATGACGGAACGACCCGTCAGGGACAAGTCCTTGAAGTCCAAGAAGACAAGGCCATGGTCCAGCTCTTTGAAGGATCTAGCGGGATCAACTTGGAAAAAGCCAAAGTCCGCTTTACTGGACGTCCTCTGGAACTTCCTGTGTCAGAAGACATGGTGGGCCGCATCTTTAACGGGATGGGCAAACCCATCGACGGTGGTCCAGAGATTATCCCAGAGAAGTACTTGGACATTGATGGACAAGCCATCAACCCTGTTTCACGGGACTATCCAGATGAATTTATCCAGACAGGGATCTCGGCCATTGACCACTTGAATACCTTGGTTCGGGGTCAAAAACTCCCAGTATTCTCAGGTTCTGGTCTCCCTCACAAGGAATTGGCAGCCCAGATTGCCCGTCAAGCGACGGTACTGAATTCCGAAGAGAATTTCGCCGTGGTCTTTGCGGCCATGGGGATTACCTTTGAAGAAGCTGAGTTCTTTATGAACGATCTTCGGGAGACAGGGGCCATTGACCGCTCTGTCCTCTTTATCAACCTAGCCAATGACCCAGCTATCGAACGGATTGCGACTCCTCGGATCGCCTTGACCGCTGCAGAATATTTGGCCTATGAAAAAGACATGCACGTCTTGGTCATCATGACCGACATGACCAACTACTGTGAAGCCCTTCGGGAAGTATCCGCTGCCCGCCGGGAGGTTCCAGGACGTCGGGGCTATCCAGGTTACCTCTATACTAACCTCTCAACCCTCTACGAACGAGCAGGACGCTTGGTTGGAAAAAAAGGATCTGTGACCCAAATTCCGATCCTTTCTATGCCGGAAGACGACATTACTCACCCTATTCCTGACTTGACAGGCTACATCACCGAAGGTCAGATTATTCTGTCCCGCGATCTCTACAACAGTGGCTACCGCCCACCAATCAATGTTCTTCCATCCCTTTCTCGTTTGAAGGACAAGGGTTCTGGTGAAGGCAAGACACGGGAAGATCATGCGGCGACCATGAACCAGCTCTTTGCGGCCTATGCCCAAGGAAAACAAGCCAAAGAACTGGCTGTAGTGCTTGGAGAGTCTGCCTTGTCTGATACCGACAAGCTCTATGTCAAATTCACCGATCGCTTTGAGCAAGAATACATCAACCAAGGCTTTACAACCAATCGGACGATTGAGGAAAGTTTGGATCTCGGTTGGGAACTCTTATCCATCCTTCCACGAACAGAGCTCAAACGGATCAAGGATGAGATGATTGACAAGTATCTGCCAAACAAAGAGGACTAGCCTATGGCACGATTAAATGTAAAACCAACTCGGATGGAGCTCAATATTCTCAAAGAGCGTCTCAAGACAGCAACCCGTGGACACAAGTTGCTCAAGGACAAGCGGGATGAGCTCATGCGCCGCTTTATTGAGGCAGTGCGTGAGAATGACCGCTTGCGCCAAAGGGTAGAGGCAGCACTGGTGGACAACATGCAAGATTTCGTGATGGCCAAGTCCTTAGAGAGCGACCTCATGGTAGAAGAAATCTTTGCTGTTCCCACGCGAGAAGTGAGACTCGATATCGAGGAAGAAAATGTCATGAGTGTGCGCGTGCCTAAGCTCCATGCTCGTATCGATAATCCGTACGGCGATGACGAAGGAGATGTGGTCTATAGCTACCTCGCCTCCAACAGTCAAATGGACAGTACCATCCAAGAAATGGGAGCCCTCCTTCCAGATTTACTCAAATTAGCGGAAATCGAAAAAAGCTGCCAACTCATGGCAGATGAAATCGAGAAAACCCGCCGTCGAGTGAACGGACTCGAATATGCGACCATCCCAGACCTCAAAGAAACCATCTACTATATCGAAATGAAACTCGAAGAAGCCGAACGCGCCAACCTCGTCAGAATCATGAAGGTAAAATAAGATACAAAGCCCGTAAAATGCAAAGTGAAAATAGGGAGCGGGACAGAAGCACTGTTGTATAGAATGCTTCGTTGTCCTACCCTCACAAGGCTGATTAGGATTTTTCCGAGCTCTTAAAGCGAGAGAAAAATCCAATCAGCTACTGTGCCTTTGAAGTTAGTACTATTATAGTTTGCGTTTTTCACACAGCATTTTACGATGGCCTCAATTACTTAAAAAATACAAGAACCTCATCAAGAAACCGTTCCTAGATGAGGTTTTTTTTGCACCCTGGAACTCTTCTTCCACTACCCTATTTTTATGTTACTAGTTTGTAACAATGTGACAAGAAAGACGAATTGTTACAAGAAAAATACAGTTTTGTTAAATAGCCAAAAAGGCCTTTTATTATTTTTAAATTGTGATAAGATAGTATAGTAGTTCATTTGTTCAAGAAAATCTTGAGCAAAAAGCAAAGAAAAAAGAGGATAAAAGATGAAATTAAAAGTTAACACGAAAGCCCTTATCGCTTCAACAGTAGCTCTTGCAGTGATTCCATTTACAAAAGCCACTGCAGAAACACTTGAAGATTGGGTGGCTCGCTCAGTAGATGAAATCAAACACGACATTCAACAAAGTGGTGACAACCAACAAACTTATACCATCAAATATGGTGATACATTGAGTTCGATCGCAGAAGCACTTGGCATCGATGTTCATGTGTTGGCAAACTTGAACAACATCAGCAATATGGACTTGATCTACCCAGGTACTGTTTTGAAAACAACAGTAAATGATCAAAAAGAAGTAACTTCAGTTGAAATCCAAACTCCTCAAGCAGGTGCAACAGATGCTACAACTGCAAGTGCTGATTTGACAACAAACCAAGTGACAGTTGACGACCAAACCGTCGCTGTGAATGACTTGTCAAAACCAGTCAATGACGATAACAAAGCAGTTCCAGTTGCTCCAGCAGCAGAAACTCAAGAAGCTCCAGTAGTTGCTGTCCCAGGAGCAGAAACACCAGCACAACCAGCTGTTCCAGAGACACCAAGCTACGGTGCTCCAGCTACCAATGTTGCAACTCAAAACCCAGAAGCAGCAGCTGCCCCTCAATCTGCTCCAGCCCCAGCAGCACCTGCTGAAACAACACCAGCTCCAGCAGAGGAAGCTCCTGCAGCACAACCTGCAGCTGCAGAAACTGCTGCTGCCCCTGAAGTGCAACCAGTAGCATCAACTCCAGCAAGCGGAAATACGATTCCAACTGATCCACATCTTCAACCACAAGCAGAAGCTTTCCGTCAAGAAATCGCTGCGAAATTCGGTATCACAAACATTGGTGGTTACCGTGAAGGGGATCCAGACGATCATGGTAAAGGACTTGCAGTGGACGTAATGGTCCCAACCAGTTCACAACTCGGAGATCAAGTAGCTCAATATGCTATTGACAATATGGACCGTGCAGGTATCTCATATGTTATCTGGAAACAACAATTCTACATGCCAGTAGACAACATTTACGGACCAGCTAACACTTGGAACCAAATGCCTGACCGTGGTGGAGATACAGCAAACCACTATGACCACGTGCATATCTCATTTAACGGATAATCATCATTCAATCCGGAAACATTGAACTAGGACGAGCTCCTAGTTCTTTTTTTGTAGGCACGAAAAAAGGCTGGAAGACGAACTTCCAGCCAGAGCCTGATTATAAGATTTTATCGACTTTTTCTACCTGATAGAGGGCAAATGCCATGATAAGGGTTAATATCAATAATAAAACGACAGCAGGTGTCCATGAATGAAAGAGCGATTTGCTGTAACCAAAGAGGATGGGACCCAAGGCTGCAAAGATGTAGCCACCGGTCTGAGACAGACCAGACAGCTGAGCTGTTTTTTCCGGTGTCGTTGATTTCATGGAGAAAGTAACCATCAGGTAAGGGAAGAGGGCACTAACACAACTTCCGATCAGGGCATTGATGATCAGCCAGTAGAAGAAGTTACTGGTTGGAACTAAGAGCATAGCGACTCCCAAAATACCAGCTCCAACCAAGATCATAAGCATCAGATGGCGTTTTTGATCTGAAAGGCGAGTGGTTAAGCTTGGTACTGTGAGAGAATAAGGCAAGCTAATCAGTGTAAATACAGAAGCAAGGAGACCAGATTCTACTTTAGAAAGCCCAGCTTGAACGGCCATGGTTGGCAACCAAGTCATGCTGGTGTAAAAGAGGAGTGATTGAAGACCTCCATAAATCATAATGGCCCAGACATATTTATTGGTATACCACTTGCTATCAGACTTAGTAGCTTGATTCCTTTCCAAATGGTGGTTGTAACGGAGATTTGGAATCCAAACGATTAAGGCGATTGCACACAAGACGGTCAAAACATTTACCAAGCCTTGCCAAGAAGTGGCCTTGGTGATCGGAACGGCGACAGAAGCAGCCACAGCGGTCGACATCCCCATGGATGTGATGTAGAGAGTGGTCAAAAAGCCAAGTTGCTTGGGTTTGTTTGCTTGGATCAAGCTTGGAAGCAGGACATTGAGAAAGGCGATACCAGCTCCAATTAAGATGGTCCCTAAATAGAGAAAAGGAAGATTGATTGTGCGAATGGCAGATCCAACAGTAAGGACGATCAAAACGAGAAAGAAAAGACGCTCGATTCCCAGTCTTTTTGCAAATTGAATCGCAAAAGGAGAGAAAATCGCAAAAGTCAGAAGAGGCAGACTAGTCAAGAGCCCCAGAGAGCTGACGTCCACTCCTAAGCCAGCGGCAATATCAGATAAGACGGTCGGTAGCGTCGTAAAGGGCGTCCGCAAAATAATACCAAGCATGATGATGCCTGGGATCAATAAACGAGAATGTGTTTTCTTCATAAATACCTCTCTGTCAAAAATTTCTCTTCATTATAACATAGATTGGGGGTAAATAGAATCAAAATAGATGGGTCGGTTAGTGAACTGATACGTTTTTCAAAGGATCGTAGTTCTCACTATCGTTCGAACTGCATCAACGTACCTAAGTTCGTCTGCGTCCCGAATGGACTTGACTCACTAAAAAATAAGGATCGTAGTCCTCACTAGCGTTCAAACTGCATCAATGTACCTAAGCTCACTAACGTTCGTAAAAAATAAGGAACGTAGTTTTCGCTGCGCTCAAACTGCGTCAACGTACCTAATTAGGCTTGGTGCGATGAAATAGGTTTAGTAATAGTTACATGACGCA
>JBKXCY010000008.1:0-23956 GCA_046994005.1 Streptococcus sp. | reverse complement strand
ATAATCAACTATAACTAATGATAAGAGATAACCATCATGACCAATAGAACAACAAATAATGCAGAACTAAGCCCTAGGGTTAGGCCCTTTAGAAGAGTTTGGCTCGCCCAGTAACTGGTCCTACCAATATTACTCGTGGCATCACTCGAAAAAATCTGAATTTGCCTAGGCTGCAGTGTTACAGTAATAATAAGTGACACACTTAAAATGATGAGTAAAATCATAAAGAATATTTGCATAGACTACCTCAACATACCTATTAAAGTAAAAATTAAACTAATTATAATAACAAAGCCTAACATAAAAAAGAAAATCTTATTTATTTTCTCGCCCCTAGTTTCTTTTTCCTCCACTATGGGCTTTTGTTTTAGCTCCTCCATACGGCCTTCAACCGCATTATGAAATAAGTCTTTATTTGTCATATTTCTCTCTTTCCTATGGGAAGTAGGTCACGATATTACCATCCTCACTAACAAGCACTTGACTGAGTAAAAGATTGCGAACCATGTCTTTTTTGATCTGCTTCTTCATGGTTTCAAAACCTGCAAATGCTTCCTGATAATATTCAACAATTAGATTCTTCTGACTAGCCGTTTGACTCCCAATAGCTTGTTGGAGTTGTTGTAAATAGTCAACCTGTTCAATCCAATTATCATCAATAGCCTTAAGAAGTGATAGACATTGGAAATATCCAAAAAGATCAATGGTGTCTAATTGTTTCTTTTTATCATCTATTTCCCTATAAGCAAACTGATAGATAAGTTCAGCCACAGCTTCGACATCATCAATATCTAGATTATCTGGAATTTTCTCAATATGAAAACTAATGTTTTTGAGAATAAAGTGATACAACTTCTCCTTCTCGCTAAGATCTTCTTCAACCAGAGCAATATCAATATAGTCATCAAGAACCTGCTCAATGGTATCTGTTAAATCCTGATCTTGATTAATAAGGTGATTTCGTTGGGCATAAATGAGTTCCCGTTGAATGTTCATACTCTCAGCATATTCTAGTGTTTGCTTACGTGAAAAACGTGCCGCACTGTCACTAGCTCTTTGCGCCTTCTCAACCAAACGTCTGTAGCGTCGCCCTACTAATTCTATACTCTCAGTTTTCTCATCAATAGTGTAGTCTTTATAATATTTATGTACCCAGTTAGGGCCATACTTTTTGATAACATCATCTTCAAGTGAAACAAAAAATTTAGACATTCCAGGATCTCCCTGACGTCCTGAACGTCCTCTGATTTGTAAATCAATACGCTGACTTTCCATACGTTCAGTCCCAATGACAACAAGACCACCTAATTCGGCGACTCCAGGTCCCAACTTAATATCGGTCCCTCGTCCCGCCATAGAAGTAGCTACCGTGACAGCACCCATCTGACCTGATTCAGCTATCATCTCAGCTTCTCTAGGAGCATTATTAGCATTTAAAAGATTGTGGGCAATTCCTTCCCTTAGGAGAAGGTTAGAATATAATTCAGACATTTCAACCGAACCAACGAATATTAGGAGAGGATTCCCTTTTCGATGATAATGCTTTACATACTCTAGGGAAGCATAGATCTTTTCTGGTAAAGTTACATAAAGATTGTCTGGATAATCTATCCTTTGTTTCGGACGATTGGTCGGAATTTGAACAACTTGCATTCCGTAAGTATCCAAAAATTCTTTTTCTGCGGTCTTACCAGTCCCAGTCATACCTGAAATCTTTTTGAACTTACGAAAAAGGCTTTGATAGGTGACAGAAGCCATGGCACGTGTTTCGGGAGATAACTTTACAAGCTCCTTGGCTTCAATTGCCTGATGCATGCCTCCTTGGAGTTTGGTCAATTCCATCAAGCGTCCAGTCGCTTTATCTAAAAGAACAACTTCTGGTCCATCTTTTCCTTGACGAACAATATAATCTTTATCCTTTTTGAATAGGGTATGAGCTCGGAGAGCATAAATAAGGTGACGCGCAAATGTAGCATTCTCTTTGGCATAGAGGTTACTAATTCCTAGATAATTTTCAGCTAACTTTGCACCTTTAGTTGTCAGCCAAACTTCACCCTTTTCTTCCTTGAAAATATAGTCCTGATCCTCAACCAATGTCGTCATGAGTGTATTAATCATAGCATAATAGTTGGATTGAACACGAGGAGAACCTGAAATAACCAAGGGAGTTTGCGCACTATCCAGTAAGACGGAATCAACCTCATCAATAATAGCAAAGTTAAAAGGACGCATGTATTTACCGTCTTTATTCGAAGCTAGATTGTCAATAAGATAGTCAAAGCCCAAACCACTATTTGTCGTATAGATAATATCAGAAGCGTAAATCTCCCTTTTTTCAAAGGTATCAAGTTCTTCACCATCCTCTGCAAAAGGAACGCCAATGGTTAGACCTAGAAACTCGTAAACCTGTCCCATTTCTTCAGCATCACGTTTTGCTAAGTATTCGTTTGTCGTTACAAGTATTGCTCCTTGTCCTGTCAGTGCATTTAAGTAAACTGGCATGGTTGCTGTTAAGGTCTTACCTTCTCCTGTACTCATCTCAGCAATATTTCCCTGATGCATAACGATTGCTCCCATAACCTGAACATCATAGGGAAACATACCTAATACACGCTTAGCTGCTTCACGTACTACTGCGTAAGCCTCTGGTAATAAATCATCTAAACTTTCGCCTTTGTCTAGCCGTTCTCTAAATTCAGTAGTTTTATCTTTTAATGACTGGTCATCCAGTTGTGCCATCTGCTCAGCCCAACCATTAACTTGCTTGAGTACACTTTTTACTGGTTTTAAAGGATTTAAAGAATTAAACATTTTCTTCTCCTACTTCAGTGATTGTCATTCCCTTAAAATCCAATTCTACCATTCCAGCACTCAAGAGGGAGATGGAATAATTGTAGGCTTCATGAGGATAGACGAAAGTGAAAGATTGTTTTTTTTCAATCATCTGCTTAACTTCCTCACCATAACGATTTAAGAAGCTTAATTTAAGATAAACCGTACCTTCAGGAACTGTTGTAAATTGTGATTCGAGACGATAAATATATCCCTTTTTTAACAAAGGTAAGCTAGGTTGCTTTCGACTCGCCTGATAATTTTGAATAGCCAGCCAGGAATGAATCTCAGTTCCTGATGCTATCAAGGGGTTACTGAAATTGACTGAGCCATCTGGATGATGTTCAATTTGGGAACCAAACATATAGGATCTCACATTCGTTCCCCATTGAATCTGAGAGTTATTCTTATGAATCATGTTCATCCCTTTCTTCCAAAATCATTTTCTAAAATCATACGATAAAAATTGAGAAACCAAGCTGTCGCAGTTGAATGGTCATCATTATGTCGTCCAGAAGTTCCCTTGCTAAGAATTCGTGCTCCCGAAGAATATAGGACTTTAGTAATATCCTCGAAGGCTGTTGGGTCCATATCCTCATCTTTCATGTAAGAAACCCCAAAGGTCGTGTTTGAGAAGTCTGCTTTTTCAAACTTATCCCAGAACTTCTGATTAAGGGCCTCGACGCCTTCATTGTCCAAACGTCCCGTCTGCAAATGCAAGACATCAATTCCTGTCGGGAAAACCTCTGGTGCCAAAAGTCTGGCACGATTACCGATGGTACCAACATTGGCTAGAGGTTTAGACATGATAATGGCATGAGGTTCAAAGTCCGCACCATAGTACATAGATGGGAAAGTTCCCATGGACATCCCAGAGAGAATAAGTTGATCACTGTCAAAGCCTAGGTAATCCAAATAATGTTGGATAGTATCCTTGATACTATTTTCAAGCTCTTCAGTTCCCATGTAGAAAGCCCCCCCCTCTAGGCGAGGATCAGAAAATAGCAGGAAAGGTGTCTCCATAGCCCTCATCATACCAAATCCTTCAAAACCTTCGGCAGGACGAAAACCTGAAAAGTAGACGGACAGCGGTGGCTTGAAATCCCCAGGATAAAAGAAATAATTGATTTCCTGACGTTTACTATCATGGAGAATCCCCCCACCCAATACAAACTTTCCAAATTGAAAACGTGTCCATCGTTGATGGAAATTCCCAACTCTTAGAGCACCATTTCCTTTAGCTTCTAAAGTTGCTGATAAAATATAAGTTCTCCCCTGATCTAAAACAATGGCACCTTTACGCATTTCTTCCTCGCTAACTACAATTGTTCTCACGATTTCTGAAACTGAACCTTCAGGAATAATGCGCAACACTAATTGGCATTGACAGGTCTGAGCCTTCTCAAATTCTAACCAAAGTTCAACAGGGAAATCCTCAGCTACTCGAATATTAAAACTCCAGTTAAGAATAGGCTTAAAGGAATCGCCGTAATTCCCATCTAAAGAGATACTTTCAAAACCATTATAAATAACTTTCCCTTTGAATCGAGGATGAACCTGGATCTGATAAGGGAACAATTTATCACCATATTGTCCAGCAAAAAGTGCCTTAGACAGGGTATCTAGCAGATCTTGCTTATCTGAAAAATCTGCTGGTATAGCACAAATCTCTTTCAGAAAGCGGCCTACTCGATGGTCCTCTATCAAAAGGTCAGCATCATAGAAGATGGTATAAGGAACTAAGCTCTTACGCAAGTCCATCAGCATGAGTAAGGATTCCTGACTATCAACAAGGACCGCATTAAAATTTCTTAGTTTAGCTTGTTTCAAACATTGGAGAATATCACTAGAAAGCCCTGCACGAAGGTAGAAAAAACGAACATTATCGGGGAGCTCATAAGTATTTGACCAATTATCTCGTCCAACCTGCAAAATGCTAATTTTAGACATACTTATCCTCCTTCAAATAGTGCTCCCATTTTTCAACAAAACGCTCTCCTGTATTTTCTCTGATTTTCTCAATTGCTTCAATTAAAGCTTGATTCCAGTACTTTAACTGATCAAGATAATAAGATGCTGCCTCCTCAAATTGTGTTACTTCTTCTAGGATATAACCATTTTTCAAATGTGTTACATAGTCCGAAGTGACCCTATTTATCTGTGGAATCCCAGCACTAATGCCTGCAATTTGAGTATAACGATGTGGTTCCAAGCTGAGATCAACAATAAGACGGGTATACTCAAATTCTTTAATCAAGGCTGTCTCATCAATCAAGTTAACAAAATCATAACGATACTCAACTTCCTCATTTTCAGCGAGGTAGTTTTCTGCACTTTGATTATCTTTTATGTGTTTGAATTTTTTCTTATTCAGTTTTTCAGAGATAAGGTGCTCTACTTCTTCCTTAAATCTATCAAAATCATGCGGATTCGCATTGAAAGTTCCAAATACAATATGAGTATTCTGATGATTTGCTACAAAATCTAAAACCTGATAGATAGCTTCCCAACTGATATCATCTAAATTTACCTGATAATAGAGTTTAGATGACTTATGACGTTGGCTCTTTCCAAGTGCTAGACGGGTATCATAAGATGCCATATGCTGAATCTTCTCAGCTTGCTCTGGAAATAGTTTTCTTAATTCTGTAGAAAAGTCCTGAGAATCACTAATAATCAGATCAACAAGTTGCAAATAAGAAGCATAATCCTCTAAGGGGTCATTTTGATTGCGTTCTTTGAAGTAGGTCAAGATTTTCTGATTAGCCTCTGGTAGATGACTATAAAGAGTTTGATTCAGATTACTTTTCGACGCAACAACAAAGCAATCCGAAGGCGTCAATTTTTGAGCAATATAAGCATCAAAGAACTCCCAAATGACTTCTTCCATACTGATATAGTAATTTTTCTTAAAACGATGATCTGTTCTTGGATTACTTACGATCCCTCGTCCATCAAAGAAATGACAAAGTTGCCAAATGCCATCTTCATTCAAATAATCTCGGTGTGTCGCCTGACCATTTTCAAAATGAAGGATACTAGAAACAAATCCTCTGTCATCATAAATTTCTTCTCTTAAAATCAGACCATCCTGATAATATCGAATAAGACTCAAATATCCTTCTGGTCCCAACTCTATTTCGGCAAAACGCTGATGATGTTTCTCAACAACAATAATGAAGGGGGTAAAAATAAAGTCACAATCATCATCCCAATCCAAGTCAGATACTTGTAGACAACGCATGGGCTGATCTTTGATTCCTTGAATAGCATCAAACACTGAAAAATGCGACACTTCTAAGAGATCAAAGCGGTGCAGAAAATAACGTAGATGTGGTTGATAAGCTAAAAGTAATAATCTAGGCGACATAGCTTGGCCTTGAAAAATACGTGCTTGGTGTAAAGTATCATCAAATTCTATTTTCGAGGTTCTAAAATACCACGGTGTTAAGTCAGGTTGCCAAAACTCTGCCCCTTGACCGTACCAAGCCGGAATTAAATAATACATATGTTCTCCCATTTTTTATGAATTCAAAATAATTAACGATATATTAAGGATGATAGGTAGGCAGGTCAAAAAGATCACCAGACTACCTATCACTCTCAAATGAATAATTGAGGTGATATAAATAATTTTAACTTTTAATCTAGTCAAACAAACCTTTATAGGATTCATTTAGGGTCATAGCTGCAATTTCTTCGCGTACATTGTATACCATTCCACTGTAAATCAAAAACATTCCAGGAATCATACTGAGTTGTAAGTACTGCGGATTAATAAGCACAATCATCATAGGGCCACCTGCCATGATAACTGTATAAATTGCCCCAATAACAGCAAATTTCATGACAACTTTATTGATATAACGGCTTGTATCAGGGCCAGGATAAACATTGTAAATGTACTCTCCTGATTTTCGCATGCGTTCTGCAATTTGTTCACCACTAACGTTTACGAAAGCAAAAGCAATCCCCAAAACAAATAAGACCACTTGATAGAGAACAAGCCAAATCGGATGTCCCACTGTCAGAGCTTCAATCCAAGTATTTGTCCAACTGTTTTTAGGAAATAAAATCTGAATCAAGATAAGAAGATATTGAGGAATAGAGACTAGAGAAATTGCGTACATGAAGGGCATCCCACCTGCTGGGGTAAGCATAACATCAAGATAGGAATACTGGCTAAAACGATTATGAATATTAACCTTATTGATGGGAATGCGATACCGTGCTCTTTGGACAATAACTGCAATATATAAGAAGAGCAAACCCATGATAATCAGAGAGAGAATAATCGGTAATCCTATATGTAGTCGTGTAATACTCTCTCCAATTTGCCTAGGTAGATTAGCAACCATACTGGCCATCAAAATGACAATAGAACCTCCTATACCAAAGAAAGAATTCAAATCCGATAGCCAGACTAAAAAGAAGGTTCCCGCAATTAGAAGGATAGTGTTCGTTAGGATAGCCAATCCTTTAGGAATTCCTACTTCAATCGGAAGGCTTAGAGACACCGCTAAAGACTGGATGAGAGCGATGGCAAAGGTCAAATACATTTTGCGTCGATCCTGTATTTCTATTGGTAGCTTACTTAAACCAGACTTTTTTGAAAACGAAAACATCTGCCAAAGAATCATGGCTGACATCCAAGGGGACAAGCCCACAGAAAAAAGTGAAAATGAACTTAAATTACCACCCATCATAGCACTTGTGAAGGCTATCGAATTGGATAACCCTCCTAAGAGTTTTGGGTGCTTCAAATCTATAAATGGTAAGACTAAATGGCTTCCCAAAACATAAATAAAGAGGAAAAGAACTGTCCAAGATAAACGTTTAAAAACAATAGATTGTAATATTTTTTTCATTAGCAGCCACTCTCCTCCTTCTCACTAATACGCTTAGCAACCAATTGATTAATAGCATTCACCATCAATTCAGGATTTTCATGTGAAAAAATAGCTTGATAAGATTGATTTGGAGCTTGTGTATTCTCAAAAGTTAGTAAAGGAAGCTGATTTTGAGTTACGTACCCATAGATTTCTGGTAATTTATCATAATGATTAATATCCAGATAGAAATCAACTTTAGATAGCTCATATTCAACAAGCAAAGGATAGGTATTTTGATAAAGGGTTACATTTGGATGGCGAGATAACACTAAAAGTTCTGTAGCCATATAGGTATAGGCAGCGATGATAAAATGAACTTGAGGCAGATGCTGAACTAAGTATTCAATCTGTTCCAATAAGTAGGAGTTCGTCAAAGTATAACACGTCAACACGGTAGATTCACGGTTAGATTCTAACTCAAAGCCCCGATTTGTCCATGTTTTCAAAATTTGAGACCATTCCATGAGACAGTACCGCCACCAAACCTCACGCAGTCGTACTACTGAAAACTGATTCCACGGTTTATCCGGAGAAATATAATGTAAAATCAAAGGTAGTGGTTCAAGAGGAATTTCAAAAACAAAACGATGACCTCCCTCGGCTGCACCAGCATCAAAACCAATTTGAAAATTATAAGTATCAGGTAAATTCAGGTAGCGGTCTTCAAATACCATATTGAGTATTGATTGATCACCCTCTCCTACATTTGCGTGCTCCCGTTCAGTTATATCCACTAGTTTTTGACGGATATGTTCCTCTTTCCATAAACGATTGTTAATTAGCAATACACCTGCATTAAAACCAACACCGGCACCAAAACATGAACGAACAGCTCCGACATAATTGTCTCCCAATTCCTGTTCAAAAAGACTATCTAGATTACCTGTGACTATCAAATCACTATCAAGATAAAGTACCTTATCTTCATGTACGAAATCAGGTATAAAATAACGCGCAAAGGTCATATGGTTGATATGTCCCAACCTATTAGTCCAATTCATCTGAAATTGAGGACCAATTAACTTAATATCAAGAAGCTCTCCTCCGAGTCTCTCCACATGCTCTCTCGTGGCACGGAACCACTCGACTGGGATATCTTGATTAAAAAGGTATATTTTAAGCTGACGATTGTGATAACAAAGAGATTTTAAAACGGTCTCTATTTGACGAATATAAGCATAATCTCCTGCCAATACTACTGTATTTTTATTATTCATATATCTTTCTTATTCTACCGGCAAACGAGATAAGTCTGCCACGATTTGTTTGGTGTAGGTTTCATCTTCGATGAATTCAATATCTTGGTCAAAGTTATACTCCGCCGTGTGTTTGTGTTTGAGTTTAACTTTTGTTGTCGCACCCATTTTTAGCCATTCATATTCAGAGTCAATATGTCCAATATCCAAGGCTTGATAACCATCTTTAGCTAGATTTGCAACTAATACTTTAGCCGTTGGGCCCAACATGATGAGTATAAGATGATTATCCGCATACTTACGAATTGTTGACTCAATAGCATCCACATCCTTATAAGCACAATGAGAAGAGCAGACAATACGTTTGATAGATAAGGCCTGATCGAATAAATCATTACCAACCCCAGAACGAGATGTAGCTCCTTCTACTATTAAGAGATTTTTGTTTTCCCATAACCTTTTTAGCTTTTCAAACTGTGACTCGGCGTTTGTTTTATCTAAAAAATCAATATAAGGACGTGAGATAAAGGTTGAACCATACCATGGTGCCGGTGCAATTTGACGATAAAAATCATCATAATGATCCAAATGCTTTTTCCAAAAATCTTCTGCCCACCACGTAAATTTGAAGCGATCTTCGAAAGCATCTGGCAAACAGACTAAGAGTTTTTCTGAACTGTTCATTCCAACCAACTCACGTAGAGTTCGTGCCAGTTCAGGATGATAATCTTGGTAGGCGATAGAATGGCCAGCTATTAGATTGATTTCACCATCTCCAAAACGAATGACAGATGAATGATTTTCCCTAATGAAGTCCAGACTCTCATCAATGGACTTAACCGTTGGTAGAGGGAGAATTTTAGGCAAGCTTCCTTCTCCATCCAATTGTTCAATCGCCGTGATCAGTTCCTGTGGTCGCTCACTTGAAAAAAGAAACTGCCCATGGTTCCCGTGTTGGGTTTTATAAAAACCAAAACTAGGAATCCCCGCCAATTCTACCTGTGATAGAATATCACCAGCTTCATCGCCATGATTAATATCCAAATAAATATCCGCACTATGGATCAACTGGCTCAACTGCTCCTGATTGATCGCAGGATACAAACTAACATTGGGGTGTTGCTTTAATTCGACTAACTTAGGTCCCATAGCTGTCCAAGCACCGATATGAAACTGCACAAATGGAAGAGCACAGACCAGTTCTTCGATCGACTCGAGATCTTGCGTTTGGGTCATGGTTAAGGAGTGCAATCGTGGAAGCTCGTGAACTTCTCCCCATTCACCTGTCTTTATACGCTCTTTAATGAGTGAATGCATTTGTTCAATCGTGTTGACCTCTAACTGCGCTTGCTCACTATGTCTGGTTTCTGGGAAGGACAAGATCGGTTTCCCTGTTTTCGCATAAGCCGCCAAGGTTGCTTGATCAGCAGTACCATAGTTAATATCTAAATAGGCAGCAGAACGATGGATAAGTTCTTCCAATACTGGAGGGACGACTTCTGGATACAATCTCACATTTTCATATTTTGCAAGACGCATCAATTCCTCTCCCATTTCCGTATAGGCAGCAATATGGAACAAGGCCTTCGGATGTCCCTGAATCAATTCCTCAAGGTTTTTGAAGGATTGAGAATTGGTCAAATTGAACAGATGGAGCTCATAATCTGGATCCATCTCTATCTGGAAGTCCCCCATATGGTGAGACAAGACCTGACTGTAATCCATGTCGTGGAAAGCCCACCATAATTGGCGGAAACGATTGGCACTTAGTGTCGCCCATGGTTTTCGGTGTGAGACAAAATGCACAACATAGGGATCTTCACTATCTTTAAAGTGATTTGGCCAATGACTCATAAAAGCAGTCACGTCATGACCAACTTGGAGGTTCATCCTTTTATCCAAGGCTAACCATCTATCACGAAAGACCTTATTAAAGATTGTCTGATCCCCATTAAATTTAGGAATATTTCCTTCTAAAGCTTGCTGGAGTGAGCCATTCGTCTCATTCACCAACTGCTCTGTCATATTTTCTCGTTTCCACAAACCATTATCAATTAATAAGACACCGGAATTAAAACTTTGGTTATCTGTGTCCATCACGGCTGCAATCGGGTGGCCCTTCATATCTATTTCAAAGATATCCTCTAAGTTCT
The DNA here is from genome assembly GCA_046994005.1 of Streptococcus sp. GTDB lineage: Bacteria > Bacillota > Bacilli > Lactobacillales > Streptococcaceae > Streptococcus. The sequence continues at coordinate 12,883 of JBKXCY010000008.1, read as the reverse complement.
TTAGAACCAGCAAATCCGCATCGAGATACAGCACCTTTTCCTCTGAGATATACTTCGGAATAAAGTAGCGGGAATAAGCATCCAGACTAATATGTTCCTGAGTCCACCAGGTATCCTTCACATCGTCTGGATTCAATTTGACATCAATGAGGTCGCCCCCTAAGAGCTGAGCCATCTTCCGTGGTTTTCGAAACCAGTCTGGAAGGATATCTCGATTCAAAACATAAATTTTCACATTTTTATTGTGATAAAAGATAGATTTTATAGTCGTCGATAACTGAGCGATAAAGTTCTGATTTCCTGCTAGAACAATCGCCCGACTTTTTGTATCATGCATGAACACTCTTCTCCTTGATCCGTTTTTTTACCAGTACTTGCTGGTAAGCTTCCATGTCTCCATGTTTTAAGGTCTCTTCTTCATGAATGGCCAATCGCCACTTGTAAGCAGCAATTTCTGCATCTATTAAGCCCTTTGGAGCTCCAATCAATTGAAGAATCATCATTCGTTCTTCGATACTTTGTAACGGATAAACATCTGCAAGATTGACCGTTTTAGTCACACTTGTCTCACGTTTACGATGCAGATAGATAGCCCGGTTCATATAAACAATTTTATCAGCTTGTAGATAGACCTTATAGGTCGTATAATCATCCTCTACCGTTTTATCTGTTGGATAAACAATCTCTTTAAACAATTCCGCCTTATAAAGCTTTGCCCAAGGGACCGTGAAACATTGGCTCAGATTATATTGCCCATCATATTGATGTTGGAACCACTCAAAAGGAGAATAGACACGCTCGAAATAATCATTTCCCCCAACATGGATTAAAAAGTTCCCCTCTTCTTCCATAAATTGAGTGAAATTTCCAATTGCAATATCTGCATCTGCTTTTTTCAGCAAATGATATAAACTCTCGATATGATCCAGTTCCAACCAATCATCGTTATCCACAAAGAGAATGTAGTCTCCCGTCACCGCTTCTAAAGCACGATTCCGACTAGATCCAACTCCACCATTGGACTTATGATAGACCTTCACTCGAGGGTCCTGAATCTTGTAGCGTTGGCAAATAGCGGCAGAACCATCCGTTGAACCATCGTTGACTAAGATAATTTCTAAATTTTGATAGGTCTGTTGGATTATACTATTTAAGCAATTTTCAAGATAGGCCTCTGAATTATACACAGGGACGATGACACTAATTTTTTCCATTTTTTCCTTCACTTATTTCAACCTAATTCATACCTGATTTAACTCAATTGAGCTAAATATTCTTGAATAACAGCAATCATATCATCAATATCCTCTACATGAAAACAGTTACTATCCCCTTCAATCTCACAATGATTGGTAACATCAAAAGAAAAGATAGGTTTTCTCAATGCAGTAACCTTTTGAATAATATCATAAATCTCTTCATGATAATTGATATCCAAATAAAAATCCAATTTATCCAACACAGCTTGAGCATTGTAACGTGTAAAACGAGGATAAAGCGAAACATTGGAGTAGGCTTCTAAAGCAATTACACTAGGAGCAAAATTTGTGTAAGCAAGGATATTAAATTGAACATTTGGAAATGCTTCCACAAATGTTTCAATATGTTCCATAGCTGCCGAATTCGTAAATACTGCTGTTTGGAATTTGGGCCTTCCTACCAAATCCTTAAAATGACGTTTGGTAATATCCTTTCGTAACAAGATTTCAGACCATTCCAGACCATGATAAAACCACCAGATATCCCGACAACGATTCAAATTCCACTGATACCAAGGCTTCTCTCCCGCATAGTGAATGATTACTGCGTCCTTCTCCAGCTGGTCTGCCTTATCATACCATTCAGGGACGTTAAAGGTGTGAGCAAACGTATCCATACCAACCATCACATTGTAGACTTCTGGTAGTTTTTTCCAACGTCCTTTAAAATGACGATTAAGGATTCCTTGATCTCCAAACTCCTCTTGATGATAGCGATTCGTCAATTCCAGCAACTGGTGGCTAGCTTTTTCTTCTCTCCAAAGCGCAGTGTTCACAAGGAGCACACCTGCATTAAACTTAGAAGCATCTATGCCATCCGTAACTGCGGCCAAAGCATTATTTTCTATATCTTCTTCGAAGAGAGGTGTCAAATCTCCAGTGACAACAATATCAGAATCTAGATAAAGTGCTCGGTCTTCTGTAACAACATCTGCAATAAAATAACGATAAAAAGTAGCATAACTTAAATGATCCATGGGTAGCGAATACCCTTTTATCTGATCAGAAGAAATCTTAATATTCCGAATTTGTGATTGAACAGACTCTAATCTTCTCCCCATCAACCAGAACCACTCCTGAGGGAGATTGTCATTGATCACATAAAAAATAATTTGACTATTTGTCGCAACAATAGATTTTATAGTTACCTCTAGCTTTTCCATGTAACCATTATCACCAGCAAGAACGATTGCCCTTTTCACTGAAATTTTCCCCCTCTTTTTTCTCAATTATCCTTTTATAAAGTAAATAAGAAATTAATAGCATCTATTAAAAGCTTCTTAGTGATATACCCCTCTTTTAGGAGGAAAGCAAACCCTTGAGCCCTACTACTAATTTCTTGATAGGATTCTGGAGCCATATTTTGAACCAATTGATTGGCTTCTTCCAAACTGTTCACAGCAAATCCTAAACCACGCTCTTCAATCAGATGACTATTTGATAAGGTGTTGGGCACAATCACAGGAATTCCTGCCGCCAGATAGGTGCTGAGCTTATGTGAAATATTCATTTCGTAGTAATCAACATTCTCCCCATCGTTATACTGGGTATTCCAGACAAGACCAAAGCCTCCCTTTGATAGTTCCATCAGGAGTTCTTCATTGCGCTTCCATCCTTCAATCACCAAATTGGCTTCTGGATTGCTCTTTGGCTCATTCGCAAAAACTCGCAAAGGGGTTTCATAAACCCAATTTTGCAACTCTGGAAAGCGTGTCAAAGATCCTGCAAAGAAAATCTCTTTTTTAAATACTGGTTGGTTCAAACTGAGGTTATGAGGATGATCCCAAAATTCTTGAATCAAGATTTTTTCCACAGTCAGACCTGCTTCACACAGACGGTTAACCATTTGTTGTGAAGGCGCAATAATGACATCTGCTTGATTGAACATCTCCATATAAGTCGGCATTAGGTAGGCATTATCACGGAACATTAGTGGAATAACGTCATGGATAAAAATCACTAGTTTGACTCTCAAATCTTTCAGCTTCGCTACAAATTCCGCGTCAAACTCCCAACCATTCCAAGTTGGCGATTGAAAAATCACAATATCACCAAATGAGATACTTGCCATGATCCCATCTAGACGCTTGCTTCTCTCGCTCGGACTATCTGTAGAGATATTATAAAAATAGATTCCAATCTCTCGATACCCCAAAGTACGCGCAATATCCGTCACAGCATTCTGAGCTAAGATGACAGTGCTATCCCCTGCCATACCATATAGATTTGTAATATGTACTTTAGTCATGGTTTCCCTTCTTTATTTTTCTGACATTCGAAAAATCATCTTCAACTCTTCTTTTGTTGCTAGCATTGGATGCATCTTTTGCTTATCATAGGATGATTGATATCTTTTAGAATCTTCCAGCTGAGATAGTTCATCAAGCAAGTCTGTAATTGCATCTTTTTGAAACAGGTGATCTTTTATATAGAGGTCTGGTCGGTGACAGGTTTCCTCAAATGCATATAAAATCATTCCTCTTTCAAGAGCCATTCGATTTCCGTCTAAAATTTCATCCGCATATGCGATATCTAGGTAAATACGGCATTTATTTAATAACCGCTCATAATTCTCACCTGAAATTCCTGGATAAAGGTGAACATTCGGATAATCATTGAGACGTACTAATCGTTCCCCCATCTCTGTCAAGGCTGCAATATGAAACTGAAAATGAGGAAGAGCGGTCACAAGAACTTCAATCTGTTCGATTTCTTGAGTGTTTGTCAAAATGAGAACCTGTGGCTGAAATTCCTTCAAATCTCCCAAATAGGTAGGGAAAAATAATAGACGATCATGCGATGCTCTACCGTTAGCATCACGAACTAACACTTTTACACCCTCGTCCAATAGAGGAGCAAGTTCTGCTTCAGGAAGAGTTGACCGATCATAGAAGATAATCTCCTCCTTCGCAAGTTTGGGTAAAGCCTTCAACAATTCTGGATCAGACAAAAATACTGTTTCAACCTGCAAAAGAACTTCTTGAAGAAGGGCTTTTTTCGCTTCTTCTATCGAGGAAAATCCCTGTTCTAAACCATCGGTCGTTTGATAGAGCGCACGATCATGTTGATGGAATAAATGTAGTTTTCCCATTTTATCATTCGTATAAACAGATAGATGACATTCATTTGCACTCCAAACTTCTTTCAGAAAAAGTCTTCCAGAAAGATCATAATAATCACAAGTAAAACAATTGTCATCTGGATTATACCACTCTACTTTTTTGACCCTTTGAGGGTAATCCTGATAACAGTCTATTCTCCCCCTCCTCACTCCATCAGAAACAATATCCCCATTCGCATACACTTCCCAAAACGGGGGTAACGAAAGACCAGTCATATGCAGAGGTGAATTTACTTTTCGATTAGAAAAAATAAAATCCAGAATATTTTCTATCTGTAGAGGCTGGATGGGTATTCCAATTTGTTCTAGGTCATCTCTCAACCTCTCATCATCTGAAGTCCATTCATTTACCAGATAATACATCGTAATTTTTTCCCCTATTCGTCAAAAACTCTCTCCATTGTCCAATAATTTGATCTGTCATATATCGTTCAGCCAATTTATAAGAACCTTCTCGTAGAAAACTTAAGTTTCCAAAAGCCTTCTGCATACTTCTCTTCAAGTCAGCAACCACTTCTTCATGTGATTGATTTACAAAGGGAACGAGAAAACCATTTCGATCATTTTTAATAAAAGTGGGATTCCCATAGGGAACGTCTGTTCCCACCATGACAAGGCCAGACCCTATCGCCTCTAGTAAAGTTAACCCAAACGTTTCCCACTCGGAAGTGGCCAAATAAAGTTCATATTCCTTAAAACGAGTTTGAAGGTCTTGGTGCCCCTTGAGATGAATATAACTTTGAGCATTTAACTGCTTAATTTTTTCTTCTATTTCTTGCCAAAGCATACCTTGACCATAAATGTCCAATGTAACCTCTGGGATTTTTTCATGCAAGGCCACTACCGCATCAATCGCTAGGTCCAATCTCTTTCTCCGTTCAAACCGTGCTGCAATCATCAGGCTATAAGGCTTGCGATTATCAGAATATTGCAAACTTTCAAGCCCTCCGACTGGCAAGACCGATACAGGCTTATCCGTCGACAAATCCCGTTCTAATTCTTCCTTTTGAGCTTCCGTAGATACAATGATATGGTCGAAATAGTTAGCATACTGAAAAAGAAGGAAATATTCTGAATTGATACAGTCGCCCCAATGGTGTATCGAATGAAGGACACACGATAAGGTTGCTTCACCCTTCATTTTTAAAAGAGTCTGCGTAAAGGTAAGACGCTCTAAACGATCAACAATGATATGGTCTTTTGTAGAAAATTGTAAGGTGCCGATCGCTTGGCTCAAAAGCTCCGACTCACTGTAAAACCAATGAGTCCCCTGCCGATAGACCGATTTCGTCAAATCACCTGGTGTCTTTTTGATTTCCTCCAAAGCTACGGAACCATCCAAATTATAAAAAAGACGCTGAAAGACTCTTGCTTCTAAGCCCGCATCAGTGGGAACAGCTGTAAAATATTCTGTATAAAGCTTTACACTCCCGTAATGTTCCCTACAAAGAAGATGACCAGCTACATAATAATCGACATAATCAACATAATTTGACTTAAGAGTATTTCGATGAAAGACAAGTGAAATCCCATTCTCTTCTGGAAATATTAACTCTTGATCTCGTTCAATTGGAGTGGAATGGAGATTCAAACCTCGCTTCATTTTCTCCACACTCATTGTCAAGGTCATATCACGCTGATCTGTTAATAACATATGTGCTATAACAATTTCATCTTCCGCATATCCCAAAGATAAATAGTAATCCCATTTATATCTAGGAGGAACTTGCGTAAAGACAAAGCGTGCTGGGCACCCCAGTTTCCTAAAGATTTGTCCCCGGTAAGCCTGGGCAACATCGACACCGTTAGGCTCTAATTCCACCATCAGATTAAAAGTGTAAATCATCTCTCCTCCAAGCAAGTTCCAGTTGTACTCTGATAACGATTTTTGTCTCTCTCCACAAGTCTAATCAGCCAATGTGGCCAGATAAGATTTAATTTCTTCCACCATCATTTCAGGGTTCTGAACCGGATAAACATGACTTTCTCCAGACTGGTCCTTGCTAGTATTGTCAAAGGCGTAGATTGGTTTTCCAAGTTTATGAACTTCCTGTGTAATCGACATAATTTCATTAAAATGATTGATATCAAGATAAAAATCTATTTTCTCCAAAACGGTTTCAAAATTATACTGATTAAAACAAGGATAGATTGTCACATTTAGATAACGTTGCAAATCAACCACCTGTGACGCAAAGACCGTATGAGCTAGAATATGGAAATGCACATTGGGCAGGGCTTGAATTAGGTATTCCAAATGTTCCATTTCACACGCATTTGTGAAAATAGCTGTATGGTAGGGTTCCTGTACGGTTAAAGCTCCTAAATCACGATTTATGATTTCTGTACGCAATAATACATCTGACCAATCCAGAGCATAATAGAACCACCAACGATCACCTAAACGGTTATTAAACACCGCCTGCCAGGGCTTACCAGCCGTATAATGGATAATAGAAACCTTTTTATGCTGTTTTGCTTTGATATACCACTCATCACTTTGAGGAGAAGAAGCAGCCACACTATCCATACCAACCATGAAATTATAATCCATATCTAATTCTTTCCACTGGCCAATAAAATAACGATTTAAAAGGCCTTGATCACCATATTCATATTCATGGTATTGATCTGCCACTTCAAACAGTTGAGTGGAAATGTCATGTTCTCTCCAATACTTATTATTAATCAACATGACTCCTGAATTAAAATTTGTCTGTTGTAAATCGTCTCGAACAGCAGCTAAAGGACAATCTCCAAGGTCCGTCTCAAACAAATCCGTCAAGTTTCCATCTACAACAATATCTGAATCAAGGTATAAAACCCTTTCCTCCTCTACTACCTCAGGAATAAAAAAACGGAAATAAGCTGCATAAGATAAATGAGGCCTTGGAAGATGATACTTTCGTAAGTGGTTATCTGAAATCTTCGCATTGACAATTTGTGAGTTGATTTTCTCCAAACGTTTGTTCATCACACGAAACCATTCCGAAGGAAGGTCATCATTAAAAACGTAAAATTTAATGTTATCATTATGCACACAAACTGACTTAATCGTTGTTTCTACCTTGTCCATGTAGCCATTGTCGGCACCTAACGCTATAACTTTATTCATCTAGCTTACCTTTCTTTTCCAATCCAACTCCAACTTAATCTCATTTATCTTCAAATCCGCCTCAAACATGGAAAATCCCTACTTTGTCCACAATTATCATGATTTGTGATACCAAAAAGCATAAACCAGACTTCCTTTTTCAGTTTACTGTATCCACGGCAATTCCAAACAATTGTCTCTGAATTTCTTTCACCATCATTTCAGGGTCCTGATGAGAAAATACACTAGCACCCAACTCTGCTCTGTGAACGACATTATCAAAAGCGAAGACCGGTTTTCCCTTTTCAAATGCCCGGTCGACAATAGAATCTACCTGATCCCAATGATTAATATCCAGGTAGATTTCTGATTGATCTAATAAATCCTCTATAATATCATCATGATGGACGTTTGTGTATAGAGTTACGTTGTCATACTTTTTAAAGGCTTCTAAGCGATCTGAAACATTGGTCTTGGCTGCAATATGAAACGAAACTTCTGGAAGATTTTCTACCAAATAAGTGAGGTTTTCCAGAGTGTCCGAGGCTGTCAGTGTAAACACATGGTGCTCTAATTGTGGCCGCTCTTTTATGATGAGTTCCTCTTTACTTACAACAATGGAGTTACTTGGAATATCCTTATGAATGACTGCTCCTGCACCAATAATGACGTTGTCACCGATCGTGACTCCCTTAAGAATCACAACATTGGCACCAATCCAACAATTTTTTCCGATCGATATCTTTCCATAATTAAAGGCGATTTTTTCTACGTGATAGTTAGAATATTGATGATTATGATCAAAAATACGAACCCCATCTCCAAACATGGTATCCTTACCAATTTCAATATGATGTTCACAACGAATAGAACAGTGATTATTGAAGAAAACACGATTCCCGAGCTTTAGGGTTGCACCATTACCCACCTCTAGACAAACAAAGGAACGCAAGGTGATATCCTGCCCCAATTCAACGTGAGCCGTAGGGTCAATGGTAATCTGTTGAAAATTACCGTTCAAATGAAAGTCTGCCATCTTAATCTTGCGCCTTTCTCATTTTCCTGATTGCTTCCGCCATTTCTTGCCAATGCTCTCTTGGAAATGTACGTTGGTGGTGTTTCCGAGATTTTAAATCATCAAAAGCAAAAATAGGTTTATCCTCAAATCTGAAACCATCAAGTATTTCTAAAGTCTTCTCTCCTGGATTGATATCAAGTAACAAATCACTTATTGATACCAATTCCAAATCTAGGCTACGCATATTATTAATACCAGAATAGACTGTTACATTAGGATAAGTGATCAATCTCGCTAAGCTATCTGATACAATGACACGGGCAGCAATATTAAAGTGAACTTGAGGAAGAGCTTGAATCAAATCCTCCAAGTGAGGAACTTCAGCAATGCTAGTATAAACTAGACAGGTAAATGGTCTACCTTTAGGATAAAGCGCCCTACTCTGCAATGGAGCCAAGCTAACATTCTCAGCTACATCAGACCAATCCAACTGTGCATAGAACCACCACACATCGCGATAAGTTTGCGCTGCCAGAGGAAACCATGGTTTTCTATGGGACAGATAATGAATAACTTTGGGATATTCTTGTCCTTCTGGTAATTGATAATCTGTAAAATGACTATGCAAAACAACATGGTTAAAGTCAAATGGAAGTTCATACCAATTATTTTCAAAGACCATATTCAAGATAGACTGATCGGCTTGATCAACCTTATCATGCCACTCATTAGTCATTTCGATAAGGTGCCTACTCATCTGTTCCTGTCTCCAGTATGCATTATCAATAACTAAAAAGCCTGCATTGAAGATTTCTCGGTGGTAAAAGACACGTCCCCCATAATCTCGGACTGCTGCAACAGGATATCCCTTTAGATCCATTGTAAATAGATCATCAAGTGACCCCGTCACTACCATATCACAATCAATATAAATTACACGGTCCTCTTTGACAAAATCAGAAATAAAATAGCGTAAAAAAACAGTGTAGGAAATATCCGTGCGATATTGGGAAATCTGTGCACTACTTACTCGACAATTAACAATCTCACTACCAAATCGTGCAAGGTGACGGTTTAGCCCCTTAAACCATTCTTGTGGAAAATCACTGTTAATTATATAAAAACGAATATTGCGATGGTGATAGAGAATAGATTTGATTGTAGTTACCACCTGCTCAACATAAGGATAGTTTGCAGCAAGTACAATTGATCGTTTTTTCTCATTATAGTGCTGTGGTGCTAAACTTAATACCTGATATTTTTCCTTGATTCGACGATAAGCTTCTGTTCCTTCTAAGCCCTGAGATGCTCCATTTGTCAAGCAAGACTCTAACATCATACGATAAACAGTCATATGCTTCTCAAGTGGATAACCCCTGCTAGCTAACAAGGCAAGACGCTCTTCCATAGCATATACCAATGCTGACATCCAATCTTCAGTCCAGGTTCTAGATAAACTTTCTGGTCTTTCTCGGTAAGCATACAACCCCTTGTTGAGGTAGATTACGCGATCACTCATTAAATAGGCCTTAAGATTAAAAAAGCCATCCTCTCCAATCTGTCCTTTTGGAAAAAGTAGATCTTCAAAAAGAGTGCGTTTATAAAGTTTCCCCCAAGCTGAAATCAGAGCAAAACTTTTATTGAACTTGGTTTCATATAGACCCTCAATCAACTGTGCAGGAGAATACACTTGTTCATAATAATCCTCATCAGTAATATAAAAATAAAAAAGACTATCGGCCTCATTAAAGAGATAATAATTGGTAATAGCAATGTCAGCATCATAAGCCTTAAGCTTATCATGAAGCTCTTCAACATAAGTATGTTCTACCCAATCATCCGAATCTACAAAGGTCACATACTCACCCGTTGCTTGACGAATACCGACATTTCTTGTATCAGAAATCCCAGTATTTTCTTTTGCAAAGTAAGATATTCGTGAATCCTTACCAGCATACTCACGGCATATGGCGTCACTTCCATCTGTTGAGCCATCATTTATAATAATAATTTCGAGATTCTGATAGGTTTGTTGAAGGATACTATCTAGACACTGTCTAAGGTATTTTTCAACATTAAATACGGGTACAATTACACTAACTTTTTCTGTCATTTTATTTCTTCTTTTATTATTTATAGCACATTATAGTTGTCCAAGCTTTTACACATACGAAGAACTCTAACAAGAACTTCTGTGAGTGAATCATCAACCAAATAAATGGATACAATATTGAGCCTAGTCATCTTCGGGTAAATATTCTGCAATAAAGGCAGAAATATCCTTACTCATAATTTTATCAAGTCGTTCTGAAATTACATGCTCTGGCCAATCCCACCAAGAAATCTTTTGCATGTTGAATCGATCATTAGCATCTGCAATACGGTAGCGAATCAACTTGGCTGGGTTCCCTCCAACAATAGCATAGGGGGATACATCCTTAGTAACCACAGATCCTGCGGCTATAACCGCACCGTCACCTATAGTTACACCAGCCATAATCTGGACATTATTCCCAATCCAGACATCATTACCAACCCTAGTAGGAGATTGAAGGGTGTGATCGTCTTCTATATCTAAGGTCTTATCTGAATAAAATCGCTCTAAACTTTTAAATGGATAGGTAGTCACCAATTCCAAATTGTGATTTGCCGTCACAAAATAAACATTCTGACCAATAGAACAGTAATCCCCTATAATTACCTTTCCACCATGATCATAGTCAACTAAAAAGGGGATACCATAGGTATGTGGACCAACTGACAATGCTCCATAATCAATCAAAAACCTACTGGTAAACTTCGTCTTAAAATCAAAAAGATCAGATTTCATATCATAGAGACGAAGTTCCAAAGGAATAGAGTGTTGATGCCAACCTTCCCAGTATGAATGTCCCTCTTCCTCATAGCAACAATCAAAAGTAGCAGTTAACTGCCTTTGATTAGAATATAAGCAGATCTGATTATTTTGAAAATCCCAAAAGCGTTCATTATCATGACCAGGACTGTCAATATCTCTAATGCTACCATCAGGTAATAATTGAAAAAAACGTTGATGCTGTCTATCCTTATGCGAAAAAACACAAAATCGGCCTGAAACATTCATCACTTCTATCTTCTCCTCCATGACCTAGGTGATGATAACCTAAGTACACCCAACCATTCACTAGTCAACACAATTCATTATCGGATATTATTATGATATTTTTGTCTTTTTCCAAAAATTATCCCTAGTCTTACTTTCTTTATTAAAAAAAACTTGTAAAGACGCTATCTCTTTTTAGAAAAAATACCATAAAAATTACATATTACACTTATTCTAATTATAACTTATTTTTAGTCAAAGAGCCATTATCTCATTTTAATTTTTAAAACCTTTTATTTCATCTTTTTGAGAAAATAAAAAGACTGGAACAAATTATCTCCAGTCTAAAAATATTTATTAGCTAAAAAACTGTAAAATTCTTCTTTCTATTTACGACATACCTATTGTACTAACAATTCTCGTTTATAGATGTTTACCCAACGATACGTCCAAAAGTAAAGATATCCGTCAAGGAATTTCCACCAAGGCGATTCCCAGCGTGAAGACCTCCAGCTACTTCTCCTGCTGCATAAAATCCCTTTATAATATCCCCATCTTCATTAATAACATGTGTTTAAGTATCAATCTTAAGACTTCCCATGGTGTGATGGGGTGCTGGTTTATGAAGCGTCACATAAAATGTTGCTACTTCAATTTGAACTGCACCCAAAGAGTTAGATTTTTCCTGTCTAACTTTGGGAGTCAGTATAATTCTTAACATCTCAGTACTTTACTATAATATTATCACATTTCAAGTTCAGCCATAACTCCCAGTGAAAGCGGTCTTTAGCTATTGACTTTCGTTACCTACGATTAATCTTTCTGATTTTATATTGATAAGCTTAACACAATATCACATAAAACCTACATCCAAGTACAATCTAATAGGGTTATTAACTATCATCTTATCCTCACCCTAATAGTAAAATTGGATGAATGTTAGTAATTCAAATGGACTCCTGTTATAGGATATATCTTTTGGTTCTCGTTAATTGACAGCAATATAGTTTTTATATTTTACCCCTTATCCACAATTTTAATGCGGCTACTACCATCATGTGACTTGATGATGGCTAGTTGCTGGGCGATGCCTTCTTTCATGTCGTCCACGTGACTGATGACACCGACCATACGGTTTTCGCCAATTTGTTCTAGGACCGCGATAGCCTTGGTGAGAGCCTCTTTATCTAGCGAACCAAAACCTTCGTCGATGAAGAGAGCTTCAACAACGGCACCCTTGCTGGTATTTTGCACAACTTCTGAGAGGGATAGGGCAATAGCCAGTGCAGCGATAAAGGTCTCACCACCA
>JBKXCY010000007.1:0-24788 GCA_046994005.1 Streptococcus sp. | reverse complement strand
TTGGTGCTGAATTGCGTAAAGCAATGCCATTCGTTGGTCAAAACGACGATGACGCCTTCAAAATCTACAACTAATTGTCTGTAGAAAATGAGCAAGTTGGGACGACCTAGCTTGCTTTTTTGATCAATACACTGCAACAGAGGTATAACATGATAACAGCAAAAGATGTGACCAAGGCCCATAAAATATTAAGTGGAGTCGTGGTCAATACGCCCCTTGAATACGACCATTATTTATCTGAAAAATATGGGGCAAAGATTTATTTGAAAAAAGAAAACGCCCAACGTGTTCGTTCTTTCAAGATTCGTGGAGCGTATTTTGCAATTTCTCAACTCTCAAAAGAAGAGCGTGAGCGAGGGGTAGTATGTGCTTCTGCGGGAAACCATGCACAAGGGGTTGCTTATACTTGTAATGAAATGAAGATTCCAGCGACTATCTTCATGCCGATTACAACACCTCAACAAAAGATCGGCCAAGTCCGATTCTTTGGTGGGGATTATGTAACGATCAAGTTGGTTGGGGATACCTTTGACGCGTCAGCTAAGGCAGCTCAAGAATTTACTCTTGCAGAAAAACGGACCTTTATTGACCCGTTTGATGATCCACACGTACAGGCTGGCCAAGGAACAGTGGCCTATGAAATTCTTGAGGAAGCTCGAAAAGAATCGATTTCCTTTGATGCTGTCCTTGTTCCTGTAGGTGGAGGAGGCCTCATTTCAGGTGTTTCTACTTACATCAAAGAAACGGATCCTCGGATTGAGGTCATTGGGGTAGAGGCTGAAGGAGCGCGCTCCATGAAGGCTGCTTTTGAAGCAGGTGGTCCCGTCAAATTACCAGAAATCGATAAGTTTGCAGACGGGATTGCTGTGCAAAAGGTAGGACAATCGACTTATGAAGTGACCCGCCAGCATGTGGAAACTCTTGTTGGGGTCGATGAAGGCTTGATTTCAGAGACCTTGATTGATCTTTATTCTAAGCAAGGGATCGTAGCCGAACCAGCGGGAGCAGCTAGTGTAGCATCCCTTGAAATCTTGCGCGAATACATCAAGGGGAAAACCATTTGTTGTATTATTTCAGGTGGGAACAATGACATTAACCGTATGCCTGAGATGGAAGAACGGGCCTTGATCTACGATGGAGTAAAACACTACTTTATCGTCAACTTCCCACAACGTCCAGGGGCCCTTCGCGAATTTGTAAATGATATCTTAGGACCAAATGATGATATCACACGTTTTGAATACATCAAGCGTGCTAGTAAGGGGACTGGCCCTGTCTTGATTGGGGTTACTTTGGCCAATAAGCATGACTATGCAGGTTTGGTCAATCGTATTGAGCGTTTTGATCCGTCTTTCATTAACTTGAACGGAAATGAAACTCTCTATAATATGCTCGTCTGAGTATCATACAGAAACAATCGACCATTTAAGCAATATATTTTTAAGGAATATATTGCTTTTTTATCAACACTTGTGATATGATATGCGTAAATTAAAAGGAGGAACTTTTTATGCCTGGATTTATTATCTTTGTTTTATTCTTGCTACTGGTTGCAGGATTCATTGTGATTAGCTCACTATATGTGGTCAAGCAACAATCCGTTGCCATCATCGAGCGCTTCGGACGATATCAAAAAATTAGCGATAGTGGCATTCATATGCGAGCGCCTTTTGGCATCGATAAAATTGCAGCACGAGTTCAATTGCGCGTCTTGCAGAGTGAGATCGTGGTTGAAACAAAAACTCAGGATAACGTATTCGTTACTATGAATGTGGCGACGCAATACCGAGTGAACGAAAGCAACGTAAAGGATGCCTACTACAAGTTGATGCGTCCAGAATCACAGATTAAATCATACATTGAAGATGCTTTGCGTTCTTCTGTTCCCAAGTTGACCTTGGATGAATTATTTGAGAAAAAAGATGAAATCGCGCTTGAGGTTCAAAAACAAGTGGCAGAAGAAATGTCAACTTATGGATATATTATTGTAAAAACCTTGATCACCAAAGTTGAGCCAGATGCCGAAGTGAAACAATCCATGAACGAGATTAATGCGGCGCAAAGAAAACGCGTGGCAGCTCAGGAATTGGCAGAAGCAGACAAGATCAAGATCGTTACTGCTGCCGAAGCTGAGGCGGAAAAAGACCGCTTGCACGGGGTCGGTATTGCCGAGCAACGGAAGGCTATTGTCGATGGATTGGCAGACTCTATTAAAGAGTTAAAAGGAGCCAATGTAGACTTGACCGAAGAGCAAATCATGTCTATTCTGTTAACCAATCAGTACTTAGATACCTTAAATAATTTTGCAGATAAAGAAGGGAATAATACGATTTTCCTACCAGCTAACCCAGATGGGGTCGAAAACATTCGTACACAAATATTATCAGCCCTGAAAGCAAAGTAAACTATTTCTCATTTTTTAAAAAAGGTTCGTATTTTCAGCGATTTTAGTTGACAAAATGTGCAAAACAATTTATATTAGTATTGGAAATAATAATATAGGAGAAAGATCATGGCTAAATCGAACTTTGAAAAAGTAGAATCAGTTGTTGGATGGGTACGCGATAAGAAAATTACGGGATATCGTATCAGTAAAGAAACAAATGCCCGTGAAATGTCTATCATTGCCTTGGCTCAAGGACGTGCAAAAGTGAAGAACATCTCGTTTGAAACTGCACTCGGATTGATTGATTTTTATGACAAAAATCATCAAAAATTCGAAGATTAATTTGTTGTTCCAATTAAAAACCAGAGAGTTTCCTCTCTGGTTTTTTTCTATGCCTTAAAAGAAGAGGAGGTAAAAAAACAGCTTGCTTCCATACTGGTAAGCAAACTATTTCAAGAGATTAGTGTAAGAAGCGTTGAAGGAATTCCTTGGTCCGTTCTTCTTTGGGATTACTAAAGATTTCTTTTGGATCTCCCTGCTCAGCAATGACCCCCTTGTCCATGAAGATGACACGACTAGAGACATCGCGAGCAAATTCCATTTCGTGGGTGACAACAATCATGGTGAGACCTTCTTTTGCCAGGTCCTGCATGATTTTCAAGACTTCTCCAACCATTTCTGGATCTAGGGCAGAAGTGGGTTCATCGAAGAGAATGGCATCAGGATCCATAGAGAGGGCACGTGCGATAGCGACCCGTTGCTTTTGACCACCTGAAAGTTGTTTCGGACGGGCAGCCCAATATTGAGATCCCATACCGACTTTTTCAAGGTTTTCTTTGGCAACTTTTTCTGCGGTTTCACGATCACGCTTGAGGACAGTTGTTTGTGCAACGATCGTATTTTCCAAGACGTTTAAATTTTCGAAGAGATTAAAGCTTTGGAAAACCATTCCTAATTTCTCGCGGTAGTGGGTAAGATCATACTCAGGATCAAGAACATTTTGTCCACGATAGAGAATCTCTCCAGCTGTAGGAGTTTCTAGAAGATTGATGGAGCGAAGGAAGGTTGATTTTCCGCTACCAGAGCTCCCGATGATGGAGATCACCTCTCCTTTTTCAACCGTAAGGGAAATATCTTTCAAAACCTCATTTTGACCATAAGATTTTTTTAAATGTTGGATTTCAAGAATTTTTTCTGCCATTATTTCACCTCCTTGACTTGCATTTGATTGGCACCTGTAGTATAGGTATCAGAATCTAAGCGACGTTCGATGTAGCGAAGGATTCGTGTGATAGTAAAGGTGAGAACGAAGTAAATCACAGCAATGATCGTAAAGGTTGGGAAGTATTGGTAGTTTTGAGTTGCGACCGTATTTCCTGTAAAGTACAGTTCAACTACAGAGATAACATTCAAAACAGATGTATCCTTGATGTTAATAACAAATTCATTCCCTGTTGCTGGCAAGATATTGCGAACAACCTGTGGAAGGACGACCTTGCGCATGGTTTGTCCATGGGTCATTCCTAGAGCAGTCGCTGCTTCAAACTGACCTGGATCAACTGCTAAGATCCCACCACGAACAATCTCACTCATATAAGCTCCGGTATTGATGGATACGATAAAGATGGCGGCCCAGGTACGATCCAAGGAAATGTTGAAGGCTTGGGCGGAACCGTAGAAAATGACCATGGATTGAACGATCATCGGAGTTCCACGGAAGATTTCAATGTAGACATTGAGGAACCAACCAAAGGCAGTTTGGCATCCAGCAAGGAATTTATTTTTAGCCTTTGGAGCTGTCCGGAAGACACCGATTAACAAACCGATAATCAACCCAGCGATAGTTCCAGTCATAGAGATTAAGAGGGTCATTCCAGTTCCCCGTAAGAACTGTGGGCCATTATCCTTTAAAATCTTCATCATTTGGCTAAAGAATGTCTGCTTATCATCACTAGCATCACTGGAAGCTGGTTGCTTCTTAATCATATCATCCATGAGTTTGACTTGGTCTTCAGACGAAATCTTAGCTAGTGCGGCATTGACTTGGTCAAGTCTAGTATCACCCTCCTTCATCCCGATAGCGATGGTCGCATCTTCTTCTCCAACTTCAAATCCTTTTTTGAATTGGATCATCTTAAATTTTGAATTAGCGGACTCAGCGGTTAGGGCTTCTGGTCGTTCGGAAACATAAGCATCGATGACGCCGGATTCAAGCGCTTGACGCATTTGAGCAAAGTCTCCCATGGCGGTTTCTTGTTTTGCCCCTTTGAGTTGAGAAATGAGCGAGTAGAGGTAGACCCCTTGTTGAGAGGTAACCTTTGCATCTTTAAAGTCATCTAGACTAGTAGCATTCGCATAGTTTCCGTCTCTGCGGACCAGCATGACCGGCTCGCTGGTATAGTAGCTATTAGAGAAGGCGACCTCTTTTTTACGTTCAGCAGTGGGACTCATCCCAGCGATAATCATATCGATTTTACCAGAAGTGAGGGCTGGAATTAAACCGTTCCAAGATGTTTTTACGATCAGAGGTTTTTTACCTAACTCCTCAGCAACTTTTTTGGCGATTTGGACATCGTACCCATTGGCATATTGATTGGTACCGTCAATTTTAACAGCTCCATTTGCATCATCTTCTTGGGTCCAGTTGAAAGGAGCGTAGGCCGCTTCCATTCCGATTCGTAAATAGTCATCTGCATGAGCAACCTGTGTGATCCCCAGGCAAATGAAAAGCCCTGTTAAGAGCGCGAATAATGTTTTTTTCATTTTTTCTCCTCTTCCTTATTTTAACTCTTCCTATTGTACAGTAAAATAGGATACATTTCAAACATGGTCCTCTTTTTATTTAAAAAATGTTATAATAATACAAAGGAGCGTGATCAAATGAAAAAGTATTTGTATGTTTTTTTCGCCTTTCTGGCCTGCCTTTTTGTCAGTCAGAATGTCCATGCATCTAGTCCATCTTATGATGTACTTTACTATGGTGGAACCTTGACCTTGGACACCTGGGACGACGCCACCTATGAGGAAGAACTGGTTTATTATTTCAAAGATTCTTATAGAGGGCAGTATGTTAGCCTAGGAACTGCGGGGAACATGCCACAAGGCTTTGCAATTGAGATACCGCCAAAGGTTGAGGTGGAAGGTCGTGAGCTTCAAAGAGAACCCGAGATTACGAATCTAGGTGATGGCTACCGAGTGAAAATTTATAACAGTGGTGTAGCGACAGATACAGTCAAAATTAAAGTTACATGGAAATTAAAAAATCTCCTCTATTCACACAAGGATATCTTGGAGTTGAACTGGAAACCGATCACAGATGGGGATCAGAAGGTGGATGAAGTTGAGTTTCGTGTTATTCCTAAGTTCGCGCCCGCCAATGCCCAATCGGAACTGTATATCCATACAGCCTTTATGGGACCGGATGTGACTGTAAAGAAAGAAGATGGAATCTATTCTGCCACTTTCTATAACCTAGGCAAAGGAAAGGCTGTGGAGTTGTATGGTTACTGGTTGAAGTCAGACCTAACTACCTTGTATGATTCTGGTCGAAATACAGGATTGACCAAATTAGATGAATTTCACAAGAACCAAGCTAAAATTGAACAGGAAAAATACTGGACACGCATGTTTTGGAACTGGATCTTACCAGCCTTATTTATTGCACTCTGGCTTCTTTCTCTCTTGGGTCGCAATCGGTTCAAAAAAATGATTTGGCCTGGTGTGACCTATCCGACCGATACTCGTCTTTATGAAATTCCACAGGACATTGCACCTCTGATTATGAGTTCGGTTGTTTATTCAGCTGAATTAGACGAGGCCTCCCCGACCAATAAAGAGAAGGCAACTCCGCCAGTATTCACATTTGAAAAAATGCTTCAAGCTACATTGCTAGATTTGATGGATCGTGGAGTGATTGTCTACGAGCAACAAGGAAATGAAGTCGTTTTAACGAGAAAGTCTCATGGGCATGTAGATGATTTTGAACGCTCCTTTATGAATATGGCTTTTGGGGATCAAGTTTCCTGTCCTGTTAACCGTCTCTTTGAGAATTATGAATTCAGTGATGATGTATACAAACATGCCAAAAAAGCAGATCAAGATGCGATTCGTTCACTAGGAAGTAAGGCTCAGGCTCGTTTTGATACGGCTGTCAACCAAGTGGCCCGAGATGTTCATCGAAAGGTGGAAGATCTCCATTTTCCAAGCTACTATCGCCCTTTAGAAGCAAAAGAAGAAGCGCAAGCTAGACGAAGTCTCTTCTTTGGTTGGGCTGCTTGGTTTATCGCTCTTGGAGCAGAAATCTTTGCCATCTTTGGGATGGGTTGGTTCTCTGTTCCTTGTTTGATAGGGATCCTCATACTTTGGTTTATGCCAGTGCGCTTCAATGGTGTCTTTAAAGCCTGCCTACGAGATGGGGTTGTCAATCTTGCGGGTGCTGAGCAACGCTATTACTGGGATAGTTTTGGTCGGATGTTGAAAGAGATTGCCCACCTCAACGATGCAGAGTTGCAGTCTCTGGTCCTATGGAACCGCTTATTGGTCTATGCGGCCTTGTATGGTGTAGCTGATCAGGTCACAAAGGTCATGAAGCTTCGGAATATTCATTTAGAAAATCAAGCCTTAAACGCCTTCGTTTACACCCCGTTCTATCATGATGTGACCCACTCAAGTCATGCCATGTCTACTTATGGATCGACAGCATCGACAGCTAGTCATTTCACAGTTTCCTCTGGTAGTGGAGGAGGTTTCTCTGGCGGAGGAGGCGGAGGAGGCTTTGGCGCCTTCTAAGTAGCACTAAGAATGGTCTTGGTCGCTCTTTCCCTTCTAGTTTAGAAGGCCTGGTCCAGTCCATAGATTTATGATATAATAGAGCAAATGTAAGTTTAGGAGAAAAAGATGTTTCTGATCGAATTAATCAAGGCGGTTCTTTTTGGGATTGTCGAGGGGATTACAGAATGGTTACCGATCTCAAGTACAGGTCACTTGATTCTGTTACAGGATTTTGTGCAGTTTAAAAATCAAGATCCAGCCTTTATGGAGATGTTCAATGTTGTGATCCAATTGGGAGCGATCCTAGCGGTTGTGGTGATTTATTTCGATAAATTGTATCCCTTCAAACCTGGGAAATCTCCACTAGAAGTACGTCGAACTTGGCAATTATGGGCAAAAGTTGCGGTTGCAACCCTCCCGCTTGTCTTTGTTTTTAAATTAGATGATTGGTTTGAGGCGCATTTCCACAATTCGATTTCCGTTGCGATTATGTTGATCACCTACGGGATTGCCTTTATCTATCTAGAAAGACGGGAACAAGTTGAGCCAGCAGTAACGGAATTGCATAAGCTCCCTTATCGAACAGCTCTTTATATTGGACTCTTCCAAGTTTTATCGCTATTTCCAGGAACAAGTCGTTCAGGTGCTACGATTGTAGGTGGCTTGATCAATGGTGTTAGCCGTCCAGTGGTGACAGAATTTACCTTTTATTTGGGGATCCCAGCCATGTTTGGGGCTAGCCTCTTAAAGGTTGGGAAATTCGCTCTTGGCGGACATTCACTAGCACTGGGGCAACTCTTTATTCTACTGGTAGCGATGGGAGTGGCCTTTGTGGTCAGCATGTACGCCATCCGCTTCTTGACAGATTATGTGAAAAATCATGATTTCACTGTCTTTGGGAAATACCGGATTGTTCTTGGTTCCATCTTGTTATTGTATGGACTCTTCCGTGTTATTTTCTAAGAGAACGGTTGAACTTGATCAAATTATTTTCTGAGGTTGGAGACTTTTGTCCCGACCTCTTTTCTATGCACCCTTTTTTTGAATTCTATTCAATTTTTTAGTATAATAGTAAGACTAGAAGTATGAGGTTATGCTATGAAGATGAAGCAAATTAGTGATTCAACAATTAAGATCACGATCCAACTAGAAGACTTAGAAGAACGTGGGATGGAAATTGCTGACTTCCTTGTCCCACAAGAAAAAACAGAAGAATTTTTCTACGCCATTTTGGATGAACTCGAAATGCCAGAAAGCTTCCTGGATAGCGGGATGCTGAGTTTTCGTGTGACGCCAAAACCAGATAAATTGGATGTTTTTGTTACCAAATCAAAAATTGACCAACAATTGGATTTTGAGGATTTGTCAGATCTTCCTGATATGGAAGAGTTGTCGCGCATGACGCCAGATGAATTTATCAAAACCCTAGAAAAAACAATCTCTGATAAGACAAAAGGGGATGCAGAAGCCATTCACCATTTGGAACAAGAAGAGTTACGTGACAATCAAGAACAAGATCCTACATCTGAAGCTCCAGTAAGTCAGTATATTTATTACATTTTGCGTTTTTCAAATATCCAACAAGCAGTTGCCTTTTCAAAAACGGTCAGCTTTCCAGTGGATACTTCTGAATTATACAAAATGGGGTCTGATTATTATTTAACTGTCTTGATCGATACAGAGGATCAACCAAATCAATATCCAACCTGGTTACTTGCTATCATTCGGGAGTATGCGGATGATTCAGAAGTGACACGGGCCGTTCTGCAGGAACATGGTCATTTATTAATGGTGTCTGGTGCGATTGAGAATTTGAAGAAAGTTGCTAGCTTATGATGTCCTTTTCCTTGCAATTTGTTCTGGTGCTGATTGGAACTTTTATGATTGCCTTGGTATTGACGCCCTTGGTTCGCCTATTCTCCTTTAAGATTGATGCCGTAGATTATCCGAATGCGCGTCGGATCAATACCAAGCCCATGCCAAGCGCGGGTGGACTGTCTATTGTGATTGCTTTTTCAATTGCGACTCTTGTGTTTATTCCTATGCTGACATCCACTACCGCACCAATCAAAAGTTACCTATCCTATACCTTGCCGGTCGTGGGCGCAGGATGGATTATCGCGCTCACAGGCTTGATCGATGATGTAAAAGAATTGTCTGCCAAGAAAAAGATGATCGGTATCCTGCTGGCAGCGAGTCTGGTCTGGTTTTTGACAGATTTTCGTCTAAATGATTTTAAGATTCCATTCGGTGGGCCCTTACTTCATTTTGAACCATGGCTATCGTATCTTTTGACGGTGATTTGGATTGTTGCCATTACCAATGCGGTCAATCTGATTGATGGATTAGATGGCTTGGTGAGTGGGGTCTCTATTATTTCCCTAGTAACAATGGGGATTGTGTCCTATTTCTTTCTACCAGTACCCAATCTCTTTCTGACCATGACGATCTTTGTCTTGGTTGCGTCCATCGCAGGTTTCTTTCCCTTTAACTACCATCCAGCCATTCTCTATCTGGGAGACACCGGTGCCTTGTTTATCGGATTCATGATTTCTGTCTTGTCCTTGCAAGGTTTGAAAAATGCAACGGCAGTTGCGGTAGTCACCCCAATGATTATCCTCGGAGTACCGATTACAGATACCTTTTTAGCCATTATCCGTCGGACTCTTTCTGGTCAAAAATTTTATAAACCGGATCGCAATCACTTGCACCACCGACTTCTTTCTCTGGGCTTGACACATCGGGGAACTGTATTGGTGATCTATGGAATTTCGATGATTTTCTCCTTGATTTCTCTCTTGCTCAACATCTCGAGTCGCATTGGGGGTGTCCTACTTGTGATCGGGCTCTTGTTTGGAGTAGAGTTGTTAGCAGAATTGATTGGGGTTCTGGGGCCACATCATAGTCCTTTGTTAAATGTTCTGCGCTATATAGGGAATTCTTCCTATCGGGAGGAAGTTCGTCAAAAACGAAAAGAAAAAACTAAATAAGAATAGTTCTAATCAAAAGAAAAGCCATTTAGGCTTTTTTTTGATATACTTGAAAGGTAAAAAAATACTTTGTGATGAAGGAATATTTGCTTTGAGAAATCTTCCAGACTTCAAAGTAAAAAGAAAGGGAATGCAATGTCGACATTAGAAATTAAAGACCTTCACGTTGAAATTGAAGGCAAAGAAATTTTAAAAGGTGTAAACCTGACCCTAAAAACTGGTGAGATCGCAGCCATCATGGGACCAAACGGAACAGGGAAATCTACTCTGTCAGCTGCCATTATGGGAAACCCAAATTATGAAGTAACCAAAGGGGAGATTCTGTTTGATGGTGTCAACATCTTAGAATTGGAAGTAGACGAACGTGCACGGATGGGCTTGTTCCTTGCCATGCAATACCCTTCAGAAATCCCAGGGATTACCAATGCAGAATTTTTACGTGCAGCCATGAATGCTGGTAAAGAAGAGGACGAGAAGATCTCTATTCGTGATTTCATCAAAAAATTGGATGAAAAGATGGAATTGCTCAACATGAAAGAAGAAATGGCAGAACGCTATTTGAACGAAGGGTTCTCAGGTGGTGAGAAAAAACGCAATGAAATCCTTCAATTATTGATGTTGGAACCAACATTTGCCCTTTTGGATGAAATTGACTCTGGTTTGGATATCGATGCTCTTAAGGTCGTATCTAAAGGGGTTAATGCAATGCGGGGTGAAGGTTTTGGAGCGATGATCATCACCCACTACCAACGTTTGTTGAACTATATTACTCCTGACGTCGTTCATGTGATGATGGAAGGTCGTGTTGTGCTTTCAGGTGGACCAGAATTGGCTGCACGCTTGGAACGTGAAGGCTATGCCCAACTCGCAGAAGAACTCGGTTACGACTATAAAGAAGAACTATAACCTGATGACAAGTGATCTAATGTTGTCATAAAATCAAACAGATAGTATCTTTATTAGGAGAAAAAAATGAGTATTGAAAATATTACCCTCTTTTCGGAACTGCATGCTGAGCCAAGCTGGCTGCAAGATTTACGAAAAAAAGCTTTTGACAAGATCGATCAGTTGGAATTGCCAGCCATTGAACGCGTCAAATTCCACCGCTGGAATCTTGGGGATGGGACGATCACAGAAAGTGAGGCTTCTGCCAATGTTCCCGATTTTACAGCCCTCGATTCAAACTTAAAATTGGTCCAAGTTGGAACTCAGACTGTTTTTGAACAGGTGCCACAAGCCTTGGCAGACCAAGGAGTCCTTTTTACAGATTTCCATTCTGCCCTAGAAGAAATTCCGCAGGTGGTAGAAGACTACTTTATGTCTTCGGTTAAATACGATGATGATAAACTAGCAGCATACCACACAGCTTATTTTAATAGTGGGGCTGTCCTCTATATTCCAGATAACGTCGAAATTTCAGAACCAATCGAAGGCATTTTCTACCAGGATAGCGACAGTGATGTACCTTTCAATAAACACATTTTGATTATTGCAGGCAAAAACAGCAAGTTCAGCTATTTGGAACGCCTAGAATCAAAAGGTGATGGCTCAGCAACAGCAACTGCTAATGTGACGGTTGAGGTGATTGCCCGCTCAGGTGCCCAAGTGAAATTTGCGGCGATTGACCGTCTGGGTGAAAATGTCACAGCCTACATCAGTCGACGTGGGAAACTAGGTCAGGATGCCAGCATTGATTGGGCTATCGGTGTTATGAACGAAGGTAACGTGGTTGCAGACTTTGACAGTGACTTGGTTGGAAACGGAAGTCATGCAGATTTGAAAGTCGTTGCTTTATCAAGCGGTCGTCAGGTTCAAGGAATTGACACCCGCGTGACCAACTTTGGTTGCAACTCGATCGGAAATATCTTGCAACACGGGGTTATTCTTGAAAAAGGAACCTTGACCTTCAACGGAATTGGTCATATTATCAAGGGGGCTAAAGGAGCAGATGCTCAGCAAGAAAGCCGTGTCTTGATGTTATCGGATCAAGCGCGTTCAGATGCTAACCCAATCCTCTTGATTGATGAAAATGACGTTACAGCAGGTCATGCAGCATCGATCGGTCAAGTGGATCCAGAAGACATGTATTACCTCATGAGTCGTGGTCTGGATCAACACACGGCAGAGCGCTTAGTGGTGCGTGGTTTCTTGGGATCTGTTATTGTTGAAATCCCAGTTAAAGAAGTACGTGATGAAATGATTGCCACCATCGAAGAAAAGTTATCTCAACGCTAAGGAGAAACAATGCTAGATAAAAATACGATTGCTCAAGATTTTCCCATTCTCGATCAACTAGTCCACGATGAGCCTTTGGTTTATCTAGATAATGCAGCGACGACGCAAAAACCTAAACGTGTTCTTGAAGCAGTCAATCACTATTATTTGCAAGATAACGCCAATGTCCATCGTGGAGTCCATACCTTGGCTGAACGAGCGACAGCAGCTTATGAGGCGGCGCGTGAAAAAGTCAGAAAATTTATCAATGCTTCATCAACCAAGGAAGTACTCTTTACAAGAGGGACAACGACGGGACTCAACTGGGTAGCGCGCTATGCAGAAGAAGTCCTAAAAGAAGGGGACGAAGTCCTGATTTCCATCATGGAACATCACTCCAACATCATCCCTTGGCAGCAAGCCTGCAAGAAAACAGGAGCAAAACTGGTCTATGTCTATCTAAAAGATGGCTTACTGGATATGCAGGACTTAAAGAGCAAGCTTAGTGAGAAGACAAAATTTGTCTCCATCACCCATGCTTCCAATGTCTTAGGGGTGGTCAATCCGATCAAGGAAATTGCTCAATTAGCTCATGAAGTTGGAGCGATGATGGTCGTAGATGGGGCTCAATCAACCCCTCATATGGCTATTGATGTACAAGACTTAGATGCGGATTTCTTTGCTTTTTCTGGCCATAAGATGGCTGCCCCAACAGGGATTG
This sequence comes from Streptococcus sp., assembly GCA_046994005.1. GTDB lineage: Bacteria > Bacillota > Bacilli > Lactobacillales > Streptococcaceae > Streptococcus. Next base: position 11,707 of record JBKXCY010000007.1, on the reverse strand, counting down.
GTGTCCTCTATGGGAAGGAAGAAATCTTAGAGCAAATGTCTCCGATCGAGTTTGGGGGCGAGATGATTGACTTTGTCTACGAGCAATCTGCTTCTTGGAATGAATTGCCTTGGAAATTTGAAGCTGGAACACCTAATATGGCTGGTGCAATTGGTCTTGGTGCAGCGATCGATTACTTAGAGGGGTTGGGAATGGACCAAATAGAAGCGCATGAGCATGAATTGATTACCTATGTGTTTCCAAAATTACAGGATATCGAAGGCTTGACGATCTATGGTTCCCAAGACTTAGCCCAACGTTCTGGTGTGATTTCTTTTAATCTTGGAGATCTCCATCCGCATGACTTAGCAACAGCATTAGATTATGAAGGGATTGCTGTTCGTGCAGGTCACCACTGTGCACAACCGCTCCTTCAATACCTACAAGTCCCAGCGACAACGAGAGCAAGTTTTTATATCTACAACACCAAAGCGGACTGTGATAAATTAATTGAGGCATTGATCAAAGCAAAGGAGTTTTTCAATGGCACTTTCTAAATTAGATTCGCTGTACATGGCGGTCGTAGCTGACCATTCAAAACACCCCCACCACCAAGGACAGATTGAAGATGTTGATCAGATCCAACTCAACAATCCAACTTGTGGAGATGTGATCCAGTTAAGTGTGAAATTTGATGAGAATGACAGGGTGGAAGATATTGCCTTTGTGAATTCAGGCTGTACGATCTCAACCGCTTCAGCTAGTATGATGACGGATGCTGTAATGGGAAAAACAAAAGAGGAAGTCGAAGAATTAGCACAGGTTTTTTCAGAAATGGTCCAAGGCCAGTCAGATCCTCGCCAAGAGGAATTGGGAGACGCAGCCTTCTTATCTGGAGTCTCAAAATTTCCACAACGGATTAAATGTGCGACCCTCTCCTGGAATGCTCTTAAAAAAGCGATCGAACGTAGCAAATAATTAAAAGAAGAAACAGAGAAAGAAAGGAAATTATGGCTGAAGAAAGAGTCGAACCGAAACCAATTGATCTCGGTGAATATAAATTTGGATTTCACGATGACGTTCAACCCATTCTCTCTACCGGGAAGGGATTGAATGAAGCGGTTATTCGTGAATTGTCTGCAGCAAAAAATGAACCAGAATGGATGCTCGAATTCCGTTTGAAATCTTTTGAAACCTTCAAAAAGATGCCCATGCAAACCTGGGGAGCCGATCTATCAGAAATTGACTTTGATGATTTGATCTATTATCAAAAACCTTCGGATAAACCTGCCCGTTCATGGGACGAAGTTCCAGAGAAAATCAAGGAAACCTTTGAGCGTATCGGGATTCCTGAAGCGGAACGTGCTTACTTAGCGGGGGCTTCTGCTCAGTATGAATCAGAAGTGGTTTACCACAATATGAAAGAAGAGTTTGAAAAGTTGGGGATTATCTTTACCGATACGGATTCTGCCCTAAAAGAATACCCAGACCTTTTCAAACAGTATTTTGCGAAGTTAGTACCACCAACGGATAACAAATTGGCTGCCCTCAACTCAGCAGTCTGGTCTGGTGGAACCTTCATTTATGTACCAAAAGGCGTAAAAGTAGATGTTCCCCTTCAAACTTACTTCCGTATCAACAATGAAAATACAGGTCAGTTTGAGCGTACCTTGATTATCGTGGATGAGGGAGCAAGCGTTCACTACGTAGAAGGCTGTACAGCACCGACCTATTCAAGCAATAGCTTGCATGCTGCAATTGTTGAGATCTTTGCCTTGGATGGAGCTTATATGCGTTACACGACCATCCAAAACTGGTCTGACAATGTCTACAACTTGGTCACCAAGCGGGCCAAAGCTCAAAAAGATGCCACAGTTGAGTGGATCGACGGGAACTTAGGAGCCAAGACAACCATGAAGTACCCATCTGTTTATCTGGATGGAGAAGGAGCGCGTGGGACCATGTTGTCCATTGCCTTCGCGAATGCAGGTCAACACCAAGATACAGGTGCTAAGATGATCCACAATGCACCTCACACTAGCTCGTCTATCGTATCCAAATCCATCGCGAAAGGTGGCGGAAAGGTAGACTACCGTGGACAAGTAACCTTTAACAAAAATTCCAAGAAATCAGTTTCTCACATCGAGTGTGACACCATTATTATGGATGATTTATCTGCATCAGATACCATTCCATTTAATGAAATCCACAACTCACAAGTTGCTTTGGAGCACGAAGCTAAGGTTTCAAAAATCTCAGAAGAGCAACTGTATTATTTGATGAGTCGTGGTTTGTCTGAATCAGAAGCGACAGAAATGATTGTCATGGGATTTGTAGAGCCCTTTACAAAAGAACTTCCAATGGAATACGCCGTTGAGTTAAACCGACTCATTAGCTACGAAATGGAAGGATCTGTAGGATAATTCGTTTTAATAGCAAAATAAAATCACAATGGATTTGACTCCATTGTGATTTTTTTGCTTATAATTTTTCGTTGACATAACGAACAAATTCATTCCACCAAACCTTTAAGAAAAAGCTTTTCTCAATGGTTCTTCCCGCTACCATATCGACCGTTGGCTCCTGATCTTCTAGATAGCCTCGCCCGATTTTATCTGGATCAGTATAGTGTAATTTTCCAAGAGTGGTTCCTGATTTGACAGGTGCCTTGAATGATTCTTGAGTGCTCTTGAATTGAATTTTTGGTTCTGATTGACTGCCTTGTTTTTCGACGATATAGAAGTCTTTTTTTGCAACAGCTAAAACAGTCTCAGACTTCCCATCCATAATACTTGCCTTACTTTTCCCGTAAGGATCTCCTTCTTTGACGACAATAGAAGAAACAAAGGTTCTTACCACGTAGTTCATCAGAGAAGAAGTAGCCACAAAGCGTGCATATGGATCACCGTCAACTGCCTCCACTCCTAGGACAACTGTGATCATATGGATGCCATTTTGCGTCGTCGATGCAGCAAAGGTGATGCCACCTTTGGTAGAGTTGCTGACCCGAAGACCGTCGACTCCCGAACGGTAATTCGGCATGCCTTCTAGCATCAGGTTGGGGTTTTCAATCTGCGTGTTTGAAAAAAGAGCAGTGGGTTTTGAAGTATATTTGGTCACTTCAGGAAAATCCTGGAGTAAGTGCTTGGCAATAACAGCAATATCATAAGCACTCAATTGATTTTCGTCTTCTTTTCCATCAGGATCTCCGCTGATGGTTTGAGTATTTAATCCGGTAGCATTGATTAAATGAGGAGATTGAATACCCCATTCAGCAAGTTTTTGCTTCATTTTTTCAACGAAGCTTTTTTCGGAGCCACCCACTTTCTCAGCTAAGGCCAAGGCAGCAGTGCTAGAATTTCCAACTAAAAGAGCAGTCAATAACTGTTCAACCGTATATTGGTTCGCCTCTATAGGAAGAGTACCAGCACCTTCGATATCATTTAAGGCCAGAGCTTTCTCAGACAGTTTGATAGGATCTTTTAGAGAAAGTTTTTTTTCATGAATGGCTTCGAAAATCAGATAAGTGGTCAAGAGTGTAGATAGTCCCCCCACATCTCGCTTTTTCTCCGAATCCTTTTCATATAAGATTTTACCTGTATCAGCTTCAACAGCAATAGCACTTTGAGCAGGAAGATCTAGCTCATCTGCTAGAACGACTTGATAAGGTAAACTGCATAACAGCAGGATGAAGGTTAAAAAAGAAAGAAAGAATTTTTTCACAGTTGTTTCCTCGTTGCTTAGTCCTCTCTATTGTATCATACAAATGATTAATGGAAAATTGTAAAATCATCAATTAGCCTAAAAAGTCAGTCATAGCAAGGTTTTTGAATAGTGATAAATCGAATATTCAGAAAATTTAGTTTACTTTTTTTTCTACTTGTGATATAATCTTAAACAAATCTAAAAAAACTATTGGAGAATTCCTATGAAAAAAGGTAAAGTATTCGCAGTTGCCGGAGTAACACTCCTTGCAGCTGGATTGTTGGCTGCATGTTCTGGTTCAAATACTAGTAAAGCAAGCTCAGGTGAAGACAAAAACTATGGTTATGTCTACACAGATGATCCTCAAACTTTGGACTACACTGTATCTTCTAAAGCTGCTACACATGATATCACTACAAATGTCGTAGATGGTTTGATGGCAAATGACAAGTATGGAAATCTTGTGCCATCACTTGCAGAAGATTGGTCTGTTTCAAAAGATGGTTTGACTTATACCTACAAGATTCGTAAGGGTGTTAAATGGTACGATGCAGATGGTGAAGAACATGGTGAAGTGACTGCCAAAGACTTCGTAACTGGTTTGAAACACGCTGCTGATAAAAAATCTGAAACCCTTTCACTTGTTCAAGGTTCTGTCAAAGGCTTGGATGATTATGTACAAGGAAAAACTACAGACTTTAGCCAAGTTGGTGTCAAAGCTGTTGATGATTACACACTTCAATATACATTGAACAAACCTGAAACCTTCTGGAACTCTAAAACAACAAACGGAATCTTGTTCCCAATTAGCACAGACTTCTTGAAGAGTAAGGGAGATGATTTTGGTCAACCAAACGATGTGAAATCAATCCTTGCAAACGGACCTTTCCTTCTTAAATCAATCACTTCAAAATCATCTGTTGTATTTGAAAAGAATGACAACTACTGGGATAAGAAAAACGTTCACCTTAAAGAAGTGAAACTCACTTATTATGATGGATCAGACCAAGATTCATTGGCGCGTGGTTTCTCTGATGGTGCTTATACAGCTGCTCGTCTTTTCCCGGCAAGTTCAAACTTTGCAACTGTATCTAAAAAATACAAAGACAACATCTATAATACACCGGCTGGTTCAGGGGTAGCGGTTCTTGGTTTCAACATTGACCGTCAATCATACAAACACACAGCTAAGAAATCAGATGCTGAAAAATCTTCTACTAAGAAAGCAATCTTAAACAAAGATTTCCGTCAAGCTATCACCTTTGCCTTGAATCGTGAAAACTATTCAGCGCAAGTAAATAGTAAAGCATTTGCTAAACCAGCTATCCGTAATACCTATACAGCTCCAGCTTTTGTACAAGTTAATGGGAAAGACTTTGGAGATGTGGTTGCAGATAAGTTGACTACTTATGGAGACCAATGGAAAGGTGTCAACCTTGCAGATGGTCAAGACGGTCTTTACAACAAAGACAAAGCAAAAGCACAACTTGAAAAAGCAAAAGCTGAACTTCAAAAAGATGGCGTTCAATTCCCAATTCATATTGACGTACCAGTAGCACAAAACTCTACAAACTTTGTTTCACGGATGCAATCATTGAAACAAACAGTGGAAGATACTCTTGGTAAAGACAATGTCGTTCTTGACCTTCAAATGATGGACCAAGATGAAGTGTTGAACATCACATTGAATGTTCCATCAGCTGCAGATGCAGATTGGGATCTTCAAGGATTGGTCGGATGGAACCCAGACTACGATGATCCATCAACTTACCTTGATACTCTTCAACCATCATCAGAAGACCAAACAAAAGTTTACCTTGGTTTTGCAGGTGGTGTAGATAATGCTTCAGCCAAAGCAGTTGGCTTGGATGAGTATGCGAAACTTCTTGCAGACGCTAATAGCGAATCACTTGATGTAGCTAAACGTTACGAAAAATATGCTACTGCTCAAGCTTGGTTGAGTGACAGTGCCTTGGTAATCCCAACAATGTCAAGCACAGGCGCAGCAACAGTTGTTTCTAAAGTGGTTCCATTCTCTGGCCCATCAGCTCAAACAGGTAACAAAGGATCTGCTTACTTCAAATATGTAGAAGTTCAAGATGAACCTGTTACTAAGAAACAATACGAACAAGCACGTGAAAAATGGCAAAAAGAAAAAGCTGAGTCAAACAAAAAAGCTCAACAAGATCTTGAAAAACACGTTAAATAATTAAATTATTGCTTTTCATTAGAACTTTCTCTTCTAGGGGAGAAAGTTCTTTTGGACATTAAAGGAATGAAATATGAAAAAATATGTTTTTATGCGTATTTTGCGTTCGTTAGTGTCGATCTTTCTCGTCACGACATTAACCTACATGATTATCTATACGCTAACACCGAGAAATCTCATCTTTAAAAATGACCCCAACTACAATAAAGTAGCGAAGACAAAAGATTCGAAGATCAACTACGAAAATACTGTCTACGATCGCATGGGTTATTTGGAATACATGGATTCAAAGAGCTTGCAACAAAAAGCAAGTAAAGAAGATTCTTCTGTAACAGTTGATGCGACAACTGCCAATGAAAAGATCTATAAAGAATACATTAACAAATTAGGTCATGGTTGGCAGTTGAAACGTTTCCCAGAAAGTAAGTCTTTCTATGCGGTGCGTGAAATTCCAGTTTTTGAACGTGTCGTCAGCTTCTATGCGAATTTGATTCAGTTTGATCATCCAGGTTGGGTGAAAGATGCTTCAAATCCAAACCTCAAACGCTATATCCGTATTGAAAATGATCCGTCTATTGGATGGTCTGTAGTGGGTTCTGGTACGAAACACAAATACCTCTTGTACTTTAATGGTCAATTCCCATATGTACACCAAAACTTTGTAACCTTAAACCTTGGAAATTCATATCCAACTTATTCTAATACCCCAGTTCTTCAAGTTATCACGCAAGGACAAGGAACGACTAAGAAGAGTGAAGTGAACTTCCCAACAGGTAAAAAGACATCTTCAATCGATATCTACTCACGTACCTACAAATCACCAAGTAAGGCAGACTCACAAGATATCAGTCGATTTGGTAAAGGGGACGCTTATACAGCAACTTTGAGCAACTATGAGAATCCATCCATGATTGCATCTTCTTCAATCATTGGTTTGATTGGTATTGCAATTTCTTATTTGATTGCGATCCCATTAGGATCTTACATGGCTCTGTTCAAGAACTCATGGTTTGATAGCATCTCAACAGCTGTTTTGACATTTATGATGTCTCTTCCAACCATTGCTTCGGTCTACATTGTCCGTTTAGCAGGTTCATTCTTTGGGCTTCCAGACTCATTCCCAGTTCTTGGAGCACAGGATTGGCGTTCATATGTATTGCCGTCTCTGATTCTTGGTTTATTGAGTGCACCATTTAACGCCGTTTGGATTCGTCGTTACATGATTGATATCCATTCACAAGATTTCGTCCGTTTTGCTCGTTCAAAAGGATTGTCAGAACGTGAGATTTCAAAAAAACACATCTTCAAAAATGCGATGGTTCCATTGGTATCTGGTATTCCGACATCTATTATTGGAGTTATCTCAGGTGCGACACTTACTGAAACAGTCTTCGCTTTCCCAGGTATGGGTAAAATGTTGATTGACTCTATTAAAGCATCAAACAACACCATGGTCATCGGACTTGTCTTCATCTTCACATCGCTTGGTATCTTTGCTGCCATGTTAGGTGATATCTTGATGACAGTACTTGACCCACGGATTAAATTAACGAATACGAAAGGAGGCAAATAATGGCTACAATCGATAAAAATAAATTTCAGTTTGTAAAACGCGATGACTTTGCCTCTGAAGTAATCGATGCTCCAGCATATTCATACTGGAAATCTGTATTCAGACAATTCTTTAGGAAAAGAACCACTATCATTATGCTTGCTGTTTTGATTGGGATTCTTTTGATGAGTTTTGTCTACCCGATGTTCTCGAATTTTGATTACAACGATGTAAGTAAGGTAAATGACTTTTCGGCACGTTTGAATCCACCAAGTGGGAAAGCACTATTTGGTACAGATAATAACGGTAAATCCCTCTTTGATGGAGTTTGGTTTGGTGCTCGGAATTCAATTATCATTTCCTTCATCGCAACGGTTATTAACGTGGTAGTCGGAGTTATCGTTGGTGGAATTTGGGGAATCTCAAAATCCATCGACCGTATCATGATGGAAGTTTATAACGTTATTTCAAACATTCCATTTATGTTGATCGTTATCGTCTTGACTTACTCAATGGGATCTGGTTTCTGGAATTTGATTCTTGCCATGTCCTTAACAGGATGGATCGGAATTGCCTACATGATTCGTGTTCAAATCATGCGTTACCGTGATTTGGAGTACAACCTTGCCAGTCGAACATTAGGAACGCCAACTTTGAAAATTGTTACGAAAAACATTTTGCCTCAATTGGTATCTGTTATCGTGACGCAAACATCACAAATGTTACCAAGTTTTATTTCTTACGAAGCCTTCCTTTCCTTCTTCGGACTTGGTCTTCCAATTACAGTTCCAAGTTTGGGACGTTTGATTTCTGACTATTCTCAAAACGTAACTACAAATGCCTACCTATTCTGGATTCCGCTTACTGTTTTGATTTTAGTATCCTTGTCATTCTTTATCGTCGGACAAAACTTGGCCGATGCCAGCGACCCACGTACACATAGATAGGAGGAGTAGATATGACATCAAATAACAATATTATTTTATCTGCTCAAGATATCGTAGTGGAATTTGACGTGCGCGATCGCGTACTGACAGCTATTCGTGGCGTATCGCTTGAGCTAGTAGAAGGTGAAGTTCTTGCCTTGGTTGGTGAGTCAGGTTCAGGGAAATCAGTTTTGACAAAAACGTTTACCGGAATGTTAGAAGATAACGGCCGTATTGCCCAAGGTTCGATTAAATACCGTGGTCAAGAATTGACAGATCTGAAATCGAATAAAGATTGGGAAAATATTCGTGGATCTAAGATCGCCACAATTTTCCAAGACCCAATGACAAGTTTGGACCCAATCAATACTATTGGTTCACAAATTACTGAAGTCATTATCAAACACCAAGGGAAAACAGCTAAAGAAGCTAGAGAAATGGCTTTGGACTATATGGAGAAAGTTGGAATTCCGGATGCTGAACGTCGTTTCGATGAGTATCCCTTCCAATATTCTGGTGGGATGCGCCAACGGATCGTTATTGCGATTGCCTTGGCCTGCCGTCCAGATATCTTGATCTGTGACGAACCTACAACAGCCCTTGACGTAACGATTCAAGCGCAAATCATAGATTTGTTGAAATCCCTTCAAAAAGAATACCAATTTACAGTTATCTTTATCACCCACGACTTAGGTGTGGTTGCAAGTATTGCAGATAAAGTAGCCGTTATGTATGCTGGAGAAATTGTTGAGTTTGGTAAAGTAGAAGAAATTTTCTACGATCCAAAACATCCATACACATGGAGCTTGCTTTCAAGCTTGCCTCAATTGTCAACCTCAGATGGTGATCTTTACTCTATTCCAGGAACTCCGCCATCATTGTATGCTCCAATCAAAGGAGATGCTTTCGCACTTCGTTCAGACTATGCAATGCAGATTGATTTTGAAGAAGAGGCACCTGCTTTCAAAGTAACCGATACTCACTGGGCTAAGACATGGTTGCTCCATCCAGATGCACCAACAGTTCATAAACCAGAAGTAATCGAAAACCTTCACGAAAAGATTGGCTCAAAAATGGGCTTCACTCACATTACAGAATAGGAGGAAGGAAATGACTGAAAAATTAGTTGAAATTAAAGATTTAGAAATTTCCTTCGGTGAAGGAAGTAAAAAATTCGTTGCTGTGAAAAACGCTAACTTCTTCATTAATAAGGGAGAAACATTCTCTCTTGTTGGTGAATCAGGAAGTGGGAAGACAACAATTGGACGTGCTATCATTGGATTGAATGATACAAGCGCTGGAGAAATTATTTATGACGGTCGCAAGATCAATGGTAGAAATTCTCACAGTGAAAAATCAGAGTTGATTCGTAAAATTCAAATGATCTTCCAAGATCCAGCAGCAAGTTTGAATGAACGTGCAACAGTTGATTATATTATCTCTGAAGGTTTGATCAATCACCATTTGTTTAACAGTGAAGAAGAACGTCAGGAAAAAGTGAAAAATATTATGCATGAAGTTGGGCTTCTTGCAGAACATTTGACACGTTACCCTCACGAATTCTCAGGTGGACAACGTCAACGGATCGGTATTGCCCGTGCACTTGTTATGGAACCAGAATTTGTCATTGCGGATGAACCAATCTCAGCCCTTGACGTTTCAGTACGTGCGCAAGTTTTGAACCTTTTGAAAAAATTCCAAAGAGAATTAGGCTTGACCTACCTCTTTATCGCCCATGACTTGTCAGTTGTGCGCTTCATTTCTGACCGTATTGCAGTTATCTATAAAGGGGTTATTGTAGAAGTAGCAGAAACTGAAGAGCTATTTAACCACCCAATTCATCCATACACGCAATCACTTCTTTCAGCAGTCCCAATTCCAGATCCAATTCTAGAACGTAAAAAAGTTCTTAAAATCTACGATCCAGAACAACATGATTACTCTGAAGATAAACCACAAATGGTTGAAATTAAACCAGGTCATTATGTATGGGCTAACAAAGCTGAAGAAAACAAATACAGACAAGAATATAAATAGAGAGGATTCCCTCTCTATTTTCTTTTTTTCAAAAAAACTTTCAAAAAAATAAAATTTTTTGAGAAAAAGTGTTGACAGTAAGGGTAGGTCATGATATACTAATATAGTTGTCGCGCGAGAGCGACAAAGACCTTTGAAAACTGAACAAGACGAACCAATGTGCAGGGCGCTATAACTAAGGTTATAGTAACTGAACAATAAAAAAACAATAAATCTGTCAGTGACAGAATGAGTTTAAGACAAACAATTATTTTAATGAGAGTTTGATCCTGGCTCAGGATGAACGCTGGCGGCGTGCCTAATACATGCAAGTAGAACGCTGAAGCAAGGAGCTTGCTCTTTCCGGATGAGTTGCGAACGGGTGAGTAACGCGTAGGTAACCTGCCTCTTAGCGGGGGATAACTATTGGAAACGATAGCTAATACCGCATAAAAGTCGACATCGCATGATGTTGACTTGAAAGGTGCAATTGCATCACTAAGAGATGGACCTGCGTTGTATTAGCTAGTTGGTGAGGTAACGGCTCACCAAGGCGACGATACATAGCCGACCTGAGAGGGTGATCGGCCACACTGGGACTGAGACACGGCCCAGACTCCTACGGGAGGCAGCAGTAGGGAATCTTCGGCAATGGGGGCAACCCTGACCGAGCAACGCCGCGTGAGTGAAGAAGGTTTTCGGATCGTAAAGCTCTGTTGTAAGTCAAGAACGAGTGTGAGAGTGGAAAGTTCACACTGTGACGGTAGCTTACCAGAAAGGGACGGCTAACTACGTGCCAGCAGCCGCGGTAATACGTAGGTCCCGAGCGTTGTCCGGATTTATTGGGCGTAAAGCGAGCGCAGGCGGTTTGATAAGTCTGAAGTTAAAGGCTGTGGCTCAACCATAGTTCGCTTTGGAAACTGTCAAACTTGAGTGCAGAAGGGGAGAGTGGAATTCCATGTGTAGCGGTGAAATGCGTAGATATATGGAGGAACACCGGTGGCGAAAGCGGCTCTCTGGTCTGTAACTGACGCTGAGGCTCGAAAGCGTGGGGAGCGAACAGGATTAGATACCCTGGTAGTCCACGCCGTAAACGATGAGTGCTAGGTGTTGGGTCCTTTCCGGGATTCAGTGCCGCAGCTAACGCATTAAGCACTCCGCCTGGGGAGTACGACCGCAAGGTTGAAACTCAAAGGAATTGACGGGGGCCCGCACAAGCGGTGGAGCATGTGGTTTAATTCGAAGCAACGCGAAGAACCTTACCTGGTCTTGACATCCTTCTGACCGGTCCTTAACCGGACCTTTCCTTCGGGACAGGAG
>JBKXCY010000006.1:0-26011 GCA_046994005.1 Streptococcus sp. | reverse complement strand
TCCCGATTTTGCTGTACCGGAATATACACGGAAGTAAGATAACTTACCTACGAATGGGTCCGTAGCAATCTTAAATGCTAATGCAGAGAATGGTTCATCATCACTTGCGTGACGCTCTACTTCACTACCATCTTCCAATGTACCCTTGATAGCAGGGATATCTAATGGAGAAGGCAGATAATCAACAACTGCATCCAGAACCATCTGAACACCTTTGTTCTTATATGCAGAACCACACAATACTGGGAAGAAGTCACCCTTACATACCGCAATACGCAATACACGTTTGATTTCTTCAACGCTTGGTTCTTCACCTTCTAATACTTGCATCATAAATCTTCATCATAATCTGCTAAATAATCTAATTTGCACGGTATTCTTCCATAAGATCTACATATCTTCTGGAACTGGGATTTCAGTGATTACACGACCATAATCTCCACTAAATTCGTAAGCTTTTCTCTTGATGATATCAATGATAGCTTCGAAGTCTGATTCAGCACCGATTGGTAACTGAATTGGACAAGATTTAGCTCCTAAACGATCGATGATTGTATTGCATGACATTAAGAAGTCAGCACCTGTAGCATCCATTTTGTTACAGAATACAATACGTGGAACGTTATATTCAGTAGCTTGACGCCAAACTGTTTCAGTTTGAGGTTCTACACCTGATTGTGAGTCAAGAACGGTTACAGCACCGTCCAAAACGCGGAGTGAACGTTGAACTTCGATCGTGAAGTCCACGTGTCCTGGTGTGTCGATGATGTTTACACGAGTGTCTTTCCATTGAGCTGTTGTAGCGGCAGATGTGATAGTGATACCACGTTCTTGTTCTTGCTCCATCCAGTCCATTTGTGACGCACCTTCGTGAGTTTCACCGATTTTGTGGATTTTACCAGTGTAGTAAAGGATACGCTCAGTTGTAGTTGTTTTACCAGCATCGACGTGAGCCATGATACCGATATTACGAGTTTTTTCAAGTGAAAATTCGCGTGCCATGAGGTTTGTTTCTCCTATATTTTTTATTTCTATATTCTATTATAACATGATTTAATAAAAACGGATAGGCAGGACCTACCCGTTTCCAGTGTTTTCATGCTAAGTTTTGGTTCCAACTTGTAAGAAGAGTTGAATTGGGTTCAAGAGCTGACGAAGCTTAATTGAACTCGGGCTAAAGTTAGTTAGCCGATTTGAGCCGGAACGGGATGCTGTGTGAAAAAGATAAACTTCCTTGTATTCATCGAATACTGCGTCAGTTTCCTATTTTCACTTTGCATCCTTGCCGTTCCTAGCATCATGATCTTACCAGCGGAAGTGTGCGAATGCACGGTTAGCTTCAGCCATACGGTGAGTATCTTCACGTTTCTTAACAGCTGCACCAGTGTTGTTCGCTGCATCCAAGATTTCTTTTGCAAGACGATCAACCATTGTGTGTTCACCACGTTGACGAGCGATGGTTACCAACCAACGAAGTCCAAGTGTTGTACGACGTTCTGGACGAACTTCAACTGGGACTTGGTAGTTAGAACCACCGACACGGCGAGCACGTACTTCAAGTACAGGCATGATGTTTTCCATAGCTGTTTCGAATACTTCAAGAGCATCGTTTCCAGTAGCTTCTTTAATTTGTTCGAAAGCTCCGTAAACGATTGAAGCAGCTGTACCACGTTTACCATCAAGCATAACGCGGTTGATAAGACGAGTAACTAATTGTGAATTGTAAAGCGGATCTGGCAATACATCGCGTTTAGGCGCACGGTTTTTACGACTCATTTTTCTTTATCCCCTTTCCTTATGCTTTTGGTTTTTTAGTACCGTATTTAGAACGGCCTTGTTTACGATCGTTTACACCTGCAGTATCAAGTGCTCCACGGACGATATGGTAACGTACCCCTGGAAGGTCTTTTACACGTCCACCACGAAGAAGAACCACGCTGTGTTCTTGCAAGTTGTGTCCGATACCTGGGATATAAGCAGTCACTTCGATAAGGTTGCTCAAACGTACACGAGCGAATTTACGAAGGGCTGAGTTAGGTTTTTAGGTGTCATTGTTCCAACACGAGTTGCAACACCACGTTTTTGTGGTGAAGAAACGTTTGTTTGAACTTTTTTATGACTGTTGTAACCAACGTTCAAAGCTGGTGATTTAGATTTTTCTACTTTTGATTTACGCGGTTTGCGAACCAATTGGTTAATTGTAGGCATCTACATTCTCCTGTGAAATTTTTATTTTTGGTGATGGTACACTTGGTGACAGCTACCATCTGTGTGTACTTTTGCAACATTTGTCAGCACGTCCCTGTACACTCTTGAGAGACCAAAAGTAAAAAGTACCGTCTATTATTATAACATGACGGCACTTTGATTGCAAGATGTTTTTTTATTTTTTAAAGAAGTCGAAAAAGTTCATTATTGACCAGCTTCAGCAGGTTCTTCTGCGCCCTGCATCTGGCGGAGCATACTGTTGTTGCTGTTGTGGTTGAGACTGTCGCATTGGCTCCAGCTACTCCAGCATTGGCATTGGCATTAGTATTTGCGTTCGCGTTCGTGTTGGCATTAGCGTCTGTTTGAGTCTGCTGTGTTGCCGCTGTGTCGCTCTCATAGGTCAGTCCATAATAGTTAGCGATGTATTGGATACGGGCCTCAAGCGATTGCTTTTGAGTCGCATCTTTGACTTTCTTCACAGCAGCTTGGGCAGCGTTCACAGAATCTTCACTTGGAGTTGTTTCCATTTGAACGACTGCTTTTTCAGCAGCTTCTGTATTTTTCTTTTCTTCCTTCTTTTCTTTTTCTTCCTTTGTTTCCTTTTTCACTGGAAGGGAACCTGTTTTTTTAGCAGGTTGAATTTCTGTCGTTACCTGGGCAGCCGTATTCTTTTTAACGGTATACAAACCAGCTACCAAAATAAAGGATAGAGACAGAACTGTCACCAAGCGAATCCACAAAGGACTATTATCAAATCGATCTAAAATTCTTTTCACTTTTTGATCCTCCTTTGTTGCTCTTAATCAAAGATATTCCCAACTTCGACACTCAATTTGTTTTCTTTTACATCGATGTTGGTCACGCGCAATAAGGATTTGTGTTCAAAGAATTCACGGTCGGTTGCAGCATTATCCGCAAAGACAGCTACCCCCGCTAATTCAGAATCGAATTCAGCCAAGAGACTGACCATCCCGTTAATCGTTCCGCCACCTTTAAGGAAGTCATCGACAATCAAGACCCGGCTTCCTGCTTTTAGGCTCCGTTTTGAAAGGAACATTTTCTCAATGCGATCCCCACTTGAGCCTGAAACATAGTTGACACTAACGGTTGATCCTTCAGTGATTTTCAAATCACGACGGACAATGACGAATGGAACATTCAAGACATTCGCTACTGCATTAGCTAGAGGAACTCCCTTGGTCGCTACGGTCATGACAGCATCAATCTTCCTGTCCCGGAAGGCTTTGGCAATGATGCGTCCGATCCGATTCAAAATCTTAGGATTGCTCAAAAGATCAGACAAGTAAATGTAGCCACCAGGAAGGATACGATCACTTTCAGACAGTTGCTTGCAAAGATCCTCAACGATTTCTTTGGATTCTTGATCTGAGATAGACGGCGTAAAGATCACGCCTCCTCCAGCTCCTGTGATGGTCTCAATATTTCCAATTTCCATCTCTTCAAAAGCCCGCTTAATAATCACGATATCTTCTGAGATGGAAGACTTGGCAGACTCATACTTTTCTGCAAACGTATTAAGGCTAGTCAATTCATAGGGATGGTTGATCAAGTAATTAGAAATTACGACCATCCGTTCACTTCTTCTTAATTTCATTTTCTCACCATGTAGTTTTTTCTATCATTATACCATAAGAAGCGAAAAAAACGAACATTCTGATTTACAGAAGGCCGTTTTTTCCTGATTATTTTATTTTTGGCAGAATCATTCCCGTATTTATCTCTGTTTTTACTAGTCGAGATTCGGTTTATAGAAGGAACGATTTTCCATAGCAAAGATTTTATTGGTCATCTCGCCAGGACCAATTAAGCCAAGTGCTGTTGTCATCATCATCATTTCTGCATCCAAATTATCGATCATATGAATAATCTCTGCTTCCATGATCTTTGGACGAACAGGACTACCGTATTCGAGCAAACCATGGTGACTCAAGATCACATGGCGAAGGACGATGACTTCTTCTTTTTGATCATCAATCTTCAAGTCTTGCAAGACCTTGGTGATTTCTTCATCGATGAGTGCAATGTGGCCGATGAGGTTGCCCCGAACAGTGTATTCTGTATTTTCAGGTCCCGTCAACTCGATCACTTTGGCCAAATCGTGTAACATAATCCCTGCAAAGAGCAAGCTCTTATTCAACTGAGGATAGATATCGCCGATACTATCTGCCAAGCGGACCATGGTTGCCGTATGATAAGCAAGGCCTGCTTCAAAGGCATGGTGGTTGGTCTTAGCAGCTGGATAACTATAAAATTCTTTCTCATATTTCCCATAGAGGGCACGGACAATCCGTTGCCAGACTGGATTTTCAATTTTGAAAATCATGTTTGACAAGTATTCATGCAATTCTTTGGGATCTACTGGTGGTTTTTCCTTAAAGTCTGCTGGATTGTTGGGCTCTCCTGCTTGGGGCAAGCGCATGTTTAATTGGTTGACTTGCGGAGTATTATTGTAAACTTCTCGACGTCCAGACATATGGACCACGCGCCCAGCTGTAAAGCTCTCTACATTGTGGGGTTGGGCATCCCATAATTTGCCTTCGATCGTACCGGTCTCATCCTGGAAGACAAAGGCGAGGTAGTTTTTCCCGGCCCGCGTTTGACGCACTTCTGCTGACTTGATTAAATAGAATCCTTCGAACAATTCATCTTTTTTCATTTGGCTAATTTTGACCATCATCTTCTCCATCTTCTATATATACATCTAGTCCCAGCAGGTCCTCATCGCTTTCGATTTGGCGGAGTGTCCGCTCGATGGCACTAGTCCGTCTGGTTAGCAAATCATCAATATTATTGGAAGCATTTTTTAAATGGCGCTGGGTCTTGGCCAGAATCCCTCCAAACTTGTGGAATTCTGATTTGACCGATCCCAACACTTTACTAATATCGTCTGCACTCTTTTGGATGTTAAGCGTTTTAAAGCCAACAGACAAGGAGTTCAAGAGGGCTGATAGCGTACTTGGACCAGCCACTAAAATTTGTTCGTCCCGACGCAAGCGATCGAAGAATTCTGGATTGCGAACCACTTCGGAATAGAGGCCTTCAGTTGGCAAAAAGAGAATTCCGAAATTCGTCGTCGCTGGTGGAAAGAGGTATTTTTGTTGGATATCCTTAGCAAAACGCTTGATACTAGCAAGAAGGGCCTTGCGGTAACGCTCGATCTCCTCTTTCTCTCCTGATTCATAAGCTTCTTCCAGACGATAGTAGTCTTCCAGTGGGAATTTAGAGTCAATCGGCAGATAGACTGGCTCCTCTCCTTGTCCTGGAAGCTTAATGGCATATTCCACGCGCTCACTGGATTGGGGAACGGTGACAAACTCCCGCTCATACTGGGCTGGGGTCAAGATATCTTCAATGATTTGGCCCAGCTGCAATTCGCCCATAATCCCACGCGTCTTGGTATTGGAGAGAACTTTATTAAGAGTTCCGACATCCCGCGCCACCGTCTGCATTTCTCCCAGCCCTTTGTTGACCGACTCCAATTGTTTTGAAACCGTCTCAAAGGAGGTCTGCAGACGGTGCTGCAAGGTTTTCTCCAATTTTTCTTCTACCGTTTGGCGCATCTGTTCTAGCCGCACTTCATTGGACTCTTGGATCTGGCGCATGCGCTCATCTGTTTTGTCCCGATTTTTAGTAAAGTGCTCATTCATCTCAGCGCGCAGAGCTGTCGTCTGCTGGTGGATCTCCACTCGCATCTCGGTTAAACGATCTGTCAGAGCGATCTCTAACTGCTGATTGGCAATCTGGCTTGCTTGTCTTTCTTTTTCAAAACGATAGTCCAACTGGTCTGTCAAATGATCCTCATGGTCTTCCAGCATCTCTCGTAAAGCCGGTCTGGTGTCATCTGACCGTTGCAAGAGATAGATGAGGAGGCCCAGATTGAGCAGGCCAATCAGAAGCAGAATGATATTCATATTAACCTCTGTCTCTACTATAAACAATGACAAGATAGCCACGGTCAAGACTCACTTGAATCGGTTGATCCAAAAATTCATTGGAGCCATACATGGCCTTCAAAAAATAATTCTCCTGATGGAGCGGATACTTGGCTCCTGTGATCTCTAAGTGGCCTTGTCCGACAGGCATAAAACCAACATAGGACATGGCTGGATCTGGCTGAATCTCATGGCAGCCGGCTGGTCTGTAGATCAAGCGATTTTGACCGTCGACTAATTGGATTTGCTCCATGTAGGGAGCTAGGTATGGATCGGTCGGCAAAAAGATATTGGACAAAAAGTGATCCAAGCGACCGCCAAAGGCACCATAAACAGTGACAGCAGCCTCTGGATAGGCCTCAAAGGCCACTTTCAAAGCCAATTCCAAATCCGTATCGTTCTTTTCAGGGATGGATTGAACAACCTGCTTGGCTTGGGTTCGGATCTGGTGCAAATCGGTCCCAGAGACAGAATCGAAATCCCCCACAGCTATATCTAAAGGCAGACCTTGTTCCAGTAACTTCAAACAGCCACCATCAACGCCTACATAAACGTCATGATCTCTTGGCAAGAGCGTACTGTCACCTCCTGCCAGTATTGCGATGTTACCCATTTACAGCATCTCGGAGCGTTTGAACACGCTCATTGACATCTCCATTAAAGACATAAGAGCCTGCTACAAAAACATTGGCCCCGGCTTCTTTTGCTTGGGAAATACTTTGACTATCAATTCCACCATCCACTTCGATATCAAAGTCTAAGCCTTTTTCTTCACGAAGAGCGGCTAATTCGCGCACCTTGTCCATGGTTTCAGGCAAGAAGGCTTGACCACCGAATCCTGGATTAACGGTCATGACCAAGACTTGGTCCACCAAGTTCAAGACATGTTTGATACTGTCTACAGGAGTCCCTGGGTTGATCACGACACTAGCCTTCACACCTGCTTGACGAATTTTTTGAAGAGCTCCGTGAATATGGGGAGTAGCTTCTACGTGGATGCTGATGATATCAGCACCTGCACGGGCAAATTCTTCGATATGGTGTTCGGGATTGGTGACCATCAAGTGGCAATCAAAGACCAACTTGCTATGTGGACGCATGCTCTCTACGACACCAGCTCCAAAGCTGATATTGGGCACAAAATGGCCATCCATGACATCGATATGGGCATAGTCAGCTCCAGCTGCTTCTAAGCGTTTCAATTCACTTTCAAAATTGGCATAATCGGCACTCAAAATTGAGGGTGCAATTTTCATTGTTTTCATCGTTGTAGTGTCTCCTATTTTGGCATTTTTTTCGAAACTTTTTTATAGGTTTCTCGACGGTTTTCAATCTCACTTAGAAATTGCAAGTAATCCTCATAACGGAAAGGCGCAATTTCCTCTCTTTCAACGGCTGGTTTCACCGCACAAGCGGGCTCATGCGTGTGGGTACAGGTACGAAATTTACAAGAGTGGCTCACATCGGCGATCTCTGGAAAGGCTTGATTTAAGTCTTCACTGGTCGTCACTTCATAATCGAGGGAGGAGAAGCCTGGCGTATCTGCGATCTTTCCTCCATTTAAATGGTAAAAGCTGACAGCTCGGGTCGTGTGTCGACCGCGCCCCAGACTATCTGAAATCTCACCCGTTTCAAGCTCTAGATCCGGAGCGATTTTATTGAGCAAGGTCGATTTTCCTACACCGGTCTGTCCAATAAAGACCGTGGTTTGATTGGTCAAAAGGGGCAAGAGTTCCTCAATTGACAAGACAAAATCATAGCCAATTGCTTGATAGATCCCTTGGTAGTAGTGGATGTCTTCCATATCTTCTAACAAGTCCAGTTTTGAAATATAGACAATGGGATGAATCCCCTTATGCTCCAAAAGAACCAGAAAACGGTCTAAAAGATTGGCGTTGAAATCTGGCTCCTTAGCTGACATGATCACTACTGCCTGATCAATATTGACAATAGGAGGGCGCACGAGGCTATTTTTTCGAGGCGCAATGCTCAAGATGTAGCCTTCTGAATTCTCTTCAGCAGAGAACTCCACCTGATCCCCCACATAAGGAGTCTGTCCTTTTTTTCTAAAATTTCCACGAGCCCGTGTCTGGTAAATGTGACCATCTGACTCCACGTAGTAAAAGCCAGCCAAGGCCTTGACGATTGTTCCTTGCAAATCGCACTCCTTTGAGATTAATACTATCTATTATACCAAAAAATGAGAAATAAGGCTGGATTGCTCAATAAGAAAAAACGAAAAGTGAACCTCTCCGGACGCTTTTAGAAACGAATAGGTTCGTTTTTTAAATGGATAGAAACAGAAGACGGAGTATCTGTTATGACTTGTCTTTTAGCAGAATTCGGGAAAGGGCACCTTCCTTTTTTTCCTTGGCATTTTTCCTAAAAAGTGTATAATAGAACTATGCGGAGGTGGTGGAACGGCAGACACGCATGCTTCAGGCGCATGTGCCCCTTCGGGCGTGAGGGTTCAAATCCCTTTCTCCGCATCTTGGAAAGGTGGCCCAGCTCGGTACGGCACCGGACTCGAAATCCGGCAAGTGGATTTTCTTCACGCGCGGGTTCAAATCCCGTCCTTTCCTTACGATACAGATAAGAGTCTGGGACAAAAGTCCTTTAGCTCCAAAAAAGCAACGGATTTGCCGTTGCTTTTTTGGTACTAGGCGACTATTGCCCCAGACTCTTTTTTTAATTTATGGGATATTATTGTCGACGTACTTTATTTATATAAGTCAGTAATTGGAGGAGTAGCTGATTAATTCGATATATGATAATAGACATCGGAGGTGTCAATTGGCTGTGATTGAACAGCCATAATTCTAATTTGATTTTTATCAGAATTATCTATACCACTTCTCGTAATAATGCTAGTTCCAATAGGGTATATAATTATACTACCTCCTGAAGAATTTGAACCTACTTGTAAACCAATTATACCATTAGTTCCTCCAGCATTAGCACTGGTAATAGTCCCTAAATTTACCAACCCTTTATTATCAAAGATAATTTGTTGCCCTGATGCATTTTGCCAAACTCCTGCAATGCTTGTATAGTCTCCTCGTAGGATTGCATCGGTATCAATACCCTGTATCTCTGGTTGTGGTGTACTTTCTTGTTGCTGTAATTTTGGTGTTGGTGCTGGTATAGCTTCTGTGACCACCCAAAATTGAAATTTCTCAGAATCTTCCATGATTTTAACTGTGAAAGTGATTTTCATTCCTTCTGTCCAGCCTGTGGTGAGTGATTTCATGATTTGGATCTCAATACCTGAGATAGGAGCATTGCTAGCCTTAACCCAAATGGAGTAGTAAGGATTAAGTTTCTTGAAATGTCCCGAATAATCCGCCCATTCGCTTTGTCTAAAAAGTTCTGCTGTGAAACGGTATCGTTGCCCCGTCTTAAGCGTTCCATCGTTCTCCATATCTCTTAGAGCCTCTGCTGAGGTTTCAATCACAGGTGCCTCTGGTTCACTGCTAGAAGAGGAGGAATTTGAGGAAGAACTTCTGTAAGAAAATTCAGAGGTGTTTTTCTTTGAAGAACTTTGCTTTGTGACAACTTGTGTGGAGTCGTCCCTGTGATTGAGAAACCAAAGACTTGTACCGCCTATCACAAGAGCTACAATTGTCACTATCACTGTGTAAATCCATGGCTTACGTTTTTCACGCACTTTCATCACTATGATTTGATCTTTGTTCTGGTAAACCTCTACTATATCATTGACTTTGGGCTTGAATGAAAGTTCATTCAAGGCAACTTTTGTGGTTTCACCTGTGTTGAGAAGGATATGTGCGTGTGTAACCGTGATGCTAATGATTTTGTGTTTAGATCTTAGTTTCATGATATTTCCTAGTTTTCGTATATGAATCCAATCATAAATGGAACAGGTTTTGGTAGTTCGATTCCTTCGGTAAGGGATTCATTGTCGTCAGATAGACCTCCTGTATTACCATATAGAGTAATTTGGTCACCTAGATGAATTGGTTCCTCGTAATTAACGTCAAATATAGTAACTAGAAGTATTTTATTTTCGTCATTATCTACGGCAATTTTTAGAGTACGGCTAGCAAATCTTTTGACTTCTTGCAATACTTTTCCTTTAACTTTAGCTTGTGTTCCGTTAGGGATTTCGTTATTGCTCCACTTTTCAAAATTAACTGGTATATAGTCAGATTTATTCTTCTCTGTAGTTGACAATTCAGATGAAGAGTCATCAGCAGAAGAACTTGAAGTAGGGTTATTTATATTCTTAGCTGTATAGTAGTTATCTGCGATAATTTCTTCAATCTGTTGCTGAGAAGTTTTACCATTGATACCAATAATGTCATCCTTATGTACATCACCTAAATACTTACTTTTAGGTATTTTCACAGTAGCTGTAACAAGATTTGTATGTTCCTTGTTAAAGATGTTATTTGCATTGTTATTAAATATAAACTCATCCAGCTCACCGATTTGGAAAGTTACATAGTTACCAGATTCCTCTGGTTCACTCATAACTTTTCCATAACCTTGTACAGTGAGTCCTCTGGCTCTGAGATAGTTATCTATGGTTTTAAATCCTTTGGTAGAGTCCACATGGTTAAATGTTACTAAGTAAAAGATACTAAAAACTACTAGTATGCTCAGAGCAGATAATATTGAATAACGTAAGAACTTTGACTTGTTTTTGGGGGTTGATTTTACTATGGGAGAGTTTTGCCGTAATTTTTTTGTAGAATGGAGATTAGATGATTTAATGATAATATCTCCATAAACTTCAACTATTTCACCGATTGTGAACTCTGAATCTAGCGATGAATGAGTAAATTCTTTCATCGTACCGTCATTAAAACCAACGTAGATATTTGTATCTGTTATCTTAATAATTTTTCCTATATTCATTTTTATTATCTCTTAATCTTTTCGTTCTACGCCCTGAACACTTCCACTATTATTAGCACTTAACACATTGACACCATCAATAGTGACTACAGAACCGAATAAATTAACTGTATCTCCCACTTCCATTTTCCTATAGTGTTTTTCGATATATTCTTCTGTGTCTCTTGTGAGCAATATTTTTAATTCATCTTCATTTTTGAAGTAAAATTCATTAATTTCTTTGTCTTCCGTTAAATCAAACCATATCGGTCTTACTTTGATAATAGTACCAAGAATTGTATCAGTGTCTTCAATCTCTTCAACCACACCCAGTGTCTCAAAGCTATCTTTCTCTCGATTAGATATATATTCATCAAATGTCATATCAGCGGTAAAAACATCAATTATCTTAATAGCTATTGAGTCAGAATCTTTTACTATTTTCCCTTCCATGGTTACCCATTTGTTTCCAGATGGGGAGTGTTCATCTGGATTTTTTATGGTATTGATTTTCAGTGTTTCTCCCATATATTTTGCACCATAGTCGACTCCATTTACTTTTAACACCATAATATTCTTAATTTCAGTTGGACTGTCCTCCATCATCGGTATATTGAACTCAGCTTGTATAGATATACTTTTACCGATGTTATCTTTGAGCAACTGATTTAGTTTGGAAGAACTAGAGAGTTCTTCTGTTTTGCTTGTCTCCATGCGACTAGTTGAGTTATTTGTATTTGTTAATGTGTGGTGTGTGAGTGAAGCAATGATTAGGATGGCTAATGAAAGTACAAGATATATGACTGTAGTTAGTCTAGGGAAGAGATTTTTCTTGAATAGGGATAGAATCAAAAGAAACAGATTTAAGATACTAAGCACAAGAGGGAATAAAATGAAAACTATTGTTAGGATATTGTGCAGATAGTTAGTAAAGTCTGTAAAGGCGAGCTGTAGCATTGTAAGAAGAACAAGGAGTATGAAAATAACAATGATATTGATTCTAGTTGTTAGAGATAGTCTCTTGAATCTATTTTTAATAGAGTCTGACTTAACAGGAAGATTAGATTTTGTTACAAAATCTCCATAAACCTCTACAGGATCTCCTAATACAGGTTTAAATTCAAGAGATGTGCGTGAAATTTCCTTGACAGCACCATCTTCATATCCAATATATACTGTTGTATCTGTGATTTTAATTATTTTTCCGTTCATTTTATCCCCAAGTAGTAGCACCGATAAGTGCACCTATCCAAATACCTAGAATCATTGTTCCGATTGAAGCAATCATAATGATAGTCCCTTGTTCCTTATCTCCTCTACTACGCACAAGATAGCCTAAGATGATGCCAATAATTCCAAAAACTAAAGGTAAAAGTAGAAGTGAGGTGCCAGTACAAATCCAACCCCAAACTTTTAATGCAGTTGTATTGCTTGGTTTATTCTCAGCGGTTTGTTGAAAAGTAGATTTTCGCTTGATAATGTAACTGCCCTCTGTGCCATAAACTTCCACTTCATCTCCAACTTCTGGGAGAAAATCAAAATATTCCCTTTCAATTTCAAGGAGAGTTCCATCGGTTTTTCCAAGGTATATGGTTTCGATATTGTCTTTTAAAACTTTATAAACATTCATTTGATTTTCCTTTTCTATTTTTCTAGTCAACTTTTTTAAATATTCCCATGCTTTAACTAGTGTCGTTGGTAAATAGTTTGAATATCATTTTTTATGACTCTGTATTGTACTTTCTTTTTTACATTATGACTTTCTATAGTAGTTTTACATATTAAAAGTATGTTTTTTTATCATAAAAAGACTTATTTGTATTTAATTATATCATAAAAACACATCTAGAGTATTTTTTATAAAAAAATAAATACAATAACGCCCTGACGTTTTGAGCGAATAAAGGGTAGCCTATATCTTATAGAAAGAACATAGGAGAATAAAGCATGTCGTTGAGCGAAAATGTTTCCAAACGAATCTATGAGTTAAGGACAAATAAAAAGATGACACAGGAGAAGTTAGCAGATAAAGCAGGCATGGATGTCAATGCTCTGGGACGAATTGAACGTGGGCAAAATAGTAATATCAAGTTGGAAACTTTAGACAAAATTATCCGTGCTTTGGAGATAGACTATAGAACCTTCTTTTCATTTTCTGTGAGTGAGGACACTTTTTCTAAAATTGCGTCCAAGCTATCGCTAGTAGCTGACGAGGAAAGATTTCTGGAAATATTTGATAGAATACTGGATATTGAGTTAAAATGAGTAGAAATTAGGTATAAATAAAAAGTACCAAACAGTAATTTCTACTTGCCTGCTGAACTCATCAGTAATGAGAATTTTTGTACTCTTTTTGTACACTTTGGAGTAAAGTCTAGTATTTTTTTAATTTTTTATCCGGAGAAAATTCCTTGTGAATAGTCGAATAGAAGAGTAGCTAAAAGCATTTATGGGGGATAAGGTGGGCGACCAAAGTCATGACATAGGGCGTAGAAGCGACTATCCTCCAATGTATTCATTACTTTTTCAATAGTAAAGACGAGATAGTCTTGTGGCAAGAAAGAACTGATTTTTAGTGGTAAAGTTTTTTGATTTGTGTCATAGCGAATATGCATGAGATATATTTTTTAAATGACTTACTGATCAATTCTATTTGACCAAGGCTATCGAATCCATGCAAAAAGCAACGGCAAATCCGTTGCTTTTTTTGAGCCAGGGGATTTTTGTCCCAGCCTCTTTCTTTTATTTTATTCCTGCTTCTAGAAGACCATCTGCTAAGCGGGCGAAATCTTCTAAGCTAAGAGCTTCTCCTCGCACAGATGGTTGCAGGCCTGCAGCTTCAATCCCTACTTCTAGTTTGGCTTTGATTTCTTCGGTCTTGCCAAAGCGACTAGTCAAGTTGTTCCAAAGCGTTTTGCGGCGGTGGACAAAGCTAGCCTTGCTGACAGAGAAGAAGAAATCTTCATCCTTGACGGCCACTGCTGGTTCTTCGCGACGCACCATCTTGAGGATGGCAGAGTCGACATTTGGCGCTGGCACAAAGACGGTGCGTGGTACGATAAAGGCCACCTTAGCTGTCATATAGTATTGGACTGCAATAGACAAAGACCCATAAGCCTTGGTGTTGGGCTCAGCTGAAATACGGTCGGCCACCTCTTTTTGCATCATGACCACAAATTCTTGGAAAGGAATTTTAGACTCAATCAAGTGCATGAGGATGGGAGTCGTGATGTAGTATGGAAGGTTGGCTACTACCTTAATTGGAAGTTCTGGATTTTTAAACTCTGCGATGTACTGGTTGAGATCCACCTTGAGGATGTCTTGGTTGACAACCGTCACATTATCAAAATCACGCAAGGTATCCGCTAAGATGGGAACTAAGCGGTCATCAATCTCAAAGGCCATCACTTCTGCCGCATTTTCTGCCAAAAACTCAGTGAGAGCTCCAATTCCGGGACCGATTTCGATGACATTGACCTGCTTATCAATCTCAGCCGTATCCACAATTTTTTGAAGGATGTTGGTATCGGTCAAGAAGTTCTGACCGAAGGATTTTTTAAAGGTAAAACCGTGACGCTCCAGCACTGCCTTGGTCACGCTATAATCTGCAATTCTCATGTATTCTCTTTTCTATTTATTAGCTAAAAACAATATATAAAACCCACATAATTCCTAGTGCCAACACAATCCAAAACACTAAAAGAACACGAGACTTGTTCCCTTGTGAATCGGCTCCAGTCATATCGATCGCTTTCTTATCTTCTTGGGGGTTCATTTTCTTCAGTTCACCCTGATAGGCAACCGAATCTAGAATATTGTCTTCTGGCAATAATTCTGAAGCATAATAATCAGGAAAGCCCATAGCAAGACCAATTAAGTTCTTTTCTGTCAAAGAAAAATCTAAATCTTTGGGTTGATTTTCCCGAATAGCTCGTATATTTTTTAACAGTTTATCAGAAACAACAGACACTTGGTCCATAAAAACAACATCTAAGACATCAAATCCGAGCACATCACCATCTTTTACGTTTGCAAGAATATAACGAACAAAGGCATCATATAATTGTAAGGTCTGAGAAGCATTTTCTTCTAAAAAAGACCGATTTTGGAGGGCGTTTTGCTGGAATTTTTCAATAGGAAGCAAGATATCTACATTCTGCTCTTGGTAAAATCTTTCTGCTTGTTCTTCATCTTCTTCAAGTTCTTCTGCTGTTTCCCAGAGAGCAATAGGAGCTTTTAAATCTTCTTCATCCCAAAACAATTGCCAAAAATAAGGTATCGTGTAAATTCCCTCTGTTAAGATACGAGCTTCATCTCCGTTTTTTAAGTAAATATAACTTCTATTCGCCATTCCATTTCCTTTCAAAATCTTTGAAAAAGGTTAGTGGTTCAGGTAAGATGTAGATAAAACTATATAGTTTCCCAATGAAAGAAACTCTCTAATCTTTATCTCTGCCTTCTAGTTCCTCACTAAACTTTTGCATTTCCTTAAAAGCTGTTAGGCTAACATAGGCACCCGCTTCATAATACTCCGTTGGATTTATGGCATAGTCAAAGCCTTCAATCATGCCACCAGCTTCTTCAATCATGCCATTCCACTTTTCATCAAAGACCATTCGCAGACGTTTCCAATCAGTAAATACTGGCACAGAATTGCGCCCATCTTTTCCTTCTCTGACTGGGATGCTGAACTTAGCGTCTTCTTTCAATACAAAGGAGTTGGCTCCCTGACTCTTATCGGGGAATCCCGAAGTAGCATTTAAAGGAATGAGGAGTTTGGCTTTTGGCATGGCTGCTGAGAAGAATTTATAATAGAGCTTATATATTACTTCTTCGTCATCTGTTGTAGGCTTATCCATCTGCCCCATCAACAGCATCCATCTTACAATATCAGGATTCATAACAGGAACTTGTATCTCTGGTAGGTTCGAAAAATCTGGTTTCTGAACCAAAACAGAAGCACTAATGCTGACTTCCTTGGTATTAAAGGCTGCTCCCAAAGCTCCATTTAAGTAAAAGGCTGTCCCAAGAAAATTCTCAATTCCTTTTTTATCTGCTGTATTTTCAATCAGTTTCACAACTGAATTTGGTCGACGATCAATGGTTTCCTTAAATTGGTGATACCAACACGGCGTATATAGCATGATCATCGGGTCTGAACAGAGATAGCCCTCTTCACCTTTATCATAGGTCGTTGAGAAAAGATACGCTTCCCCCGTTTTTTCTGAAAAGACCGCGTAAATCGAATCTGCTGCTAACAACTTGTCCTTGACGATTTCTGCTAGGCGTTCTAGCTTTCGAGTGTTAGCTTGATAGCTTTCTTCACTTTCAGTTTTCTGATTTTGACGGCACTCCCATAAAAAGAGGCGCAATATTTCTATGCTATCATCAAGACTAGCGGCTTGATAGTCTTGATTGGACATTTGACCTTTTTGGACAATTACAAACGCGTTATAAAGAGCATCTGTATAGCTTGATAGCCGTTGTTCCTCATCGACACCATAACTATAGAGAACACTTCCCTTTTTAAGATTAACCAAGGAAGTTTCCATATCGATGACCAAATGAGCTAGAGATTCATCCGTGAGAACATCTACATCCTTATTTTGATTAATGAGTTTTTTCACGACTACAGAACCAAGAGCGTCCATACCTTGATCAGGATTGCAAAATTGCAGACAATCCCCAACCTTGAGTCCGCCCTCTAAGCTCCCAATAATCAATAACTCATTCGTCTCCTTTATCGGAAATAGTTCTAGAACTCCCAAGCATGTTTTGTCAATTGACTCTACTGTTTTGTTTGTTGCTTCAGTTGTTTCTGTCTTTTTTAAAAAATCGAAGATTCCCATAAATTATCCTCATTATCTACACTCATAACAAATCCTATGGAGTCACTTTTCTAATGCTTGCAACCAAGCCTGATTAAACCGTATATACTTACTTCTATTGCGTCATCTTCCCCTTGCTTTTGGGGGAGTTTCTCAATTCTCATAACTTTTCATGGTAGCTTCAACCTCAGCCAAACAAATTCCAAACAATTCCAAGCGTTTGATCAATTGCTTGCCATTGCAGTAGCCGATGCGCAAGGCTTCGCCTAGATGTTCCCGTCGTTTGCGACTATCGCTTCCCATCAACAGGCCAAGCCGCATCAAGTCAGTCTTTGTGATATCAAAGAAATTCTCATCTTCGTAAGACCCGACCAGTCCAGCTAGGGCTTTTTCTAAGTCTTCAAAGCTGGCATGTTCTACTCCCAAGGAACGGCCCTTGGTTTTTGATTTGGGCACCGCTTCACCACGATTTAAAAAGGCATGTTTGGCCTGGGGCACCTCTTGCATAATGATCTTGCGAATTCGCTCGCCATTATAGTCTGGATCGGTAAAGACAATGACCCCACGCAACTCTTGCAAGGTAGCAATTCGTTCCAAGTCATCTTGATCGATCGCAGAACCTCGCGTTTCATAGGTATCCACCTCATAAAAACGGCGGAGATTGGCTGTGTCGTCCTTGCCCTCCACGACAATCACTTCTGGTATTTTTCTTTTCTCAGTCAAGGCCAAATACCTTTCTTGCATTGTCATAGGTTGCCTGAGCCACTTCTT
Organism: Streptococcus sp.; assembly: GCA_046994005.1. Taxonomy (GTDB): domain Bacteria; phylum Bacillota; class Bacilli; order Lactobacillales; family Streptococcaceae; genus Streptococcus. Next base: position 8,391 of record JBKXCY010000006.1, on the reverse strand, counting down.
CTGTTGTTAAGCCACGTAGTTCTGCAATGAAGTCTACTACATAACGAGTGTAGGCTGTTTTATTTTCTCGACCACGTTTGGGAACTGGTGCCAGGTAAGGGGCATCTGTTTCAACCAAGATCTTGTCTAACGGAAGGCCAGCTGCCGCTTCTTGGACATCTGTGGCTTTCTTAAAGGTCACCACTCCAGAAAAGGAAATCATCATTCCCAAATCCATGAAGCGTTTCGCTTCTTCTAAACTTCCTGAGAAAGAATGCATGATCCCACCGCGAGGACCGACTCCTTCACTCTTGATGATGGCATAAGTATCTTCTAAAGCATCGCGTGTATGCACCACAAAGGGGAGGTCCAAGTCCTTAGACAATTGAATCTGACGCCGAAAAACCTTTTCTTGGACATCTTTTGGTGCTGTCATCCAGTGGTAATCCAGACCGATTTCTCCGAGTGCGACAACTTTAGGATGTTTTAGCTGTTCAAGTAAATAGGCCTCCACTTCAGGACTATAATCTCCTGCCTCAGTGGGGTGCCAGCCAAGCGTGAGATAGAGTTCTGGATATTGATCTGCCAACTCCATGGCACGCTCAATCGTCGGTTTGTCAAAACCAACGATATTGTGGGCTACAACCCCCATTTCCTTGGCCAAGTCGAGCTCTTCTTGTTCTTTTCCTGCGAATTCTTCCACATTAAGATGGGTGTGGGTATCAAAAATCTGCATGATCTTCCTTTTCTTCCGAGTTTTTCTTCTTTCTATTATAGCAGAAAGCGCCTCTAAATTCACTTTCGGACAAAACAAAAACCAGTAGTCTCGAGTTTCTACTGGTTTTTAGGTTTTTATCTGAATTACGCAGCCAAAACTTTGCGTCCTTTACGACGACGAGCTGCCAATACGCGACGACCGTTTTTAGTTGACATACGGTTACGGAATCCGTGTTTGCGCGCACGACGAAGTTTACTTGGTTGATAAGTACGTTTCACGATGAATACCTCCTCATAGATTTTGTATTCGTTTAGCCGGCTAGTTGTGATCAGTTACTAAACATACTTTACTATTCTATCTGATTCACGCCTGTTTGTCAATAGCTATGGCAAAATTGTTGCAAATACAGGTCGGAGAACACCTTTCTACACCTGACGGGTTGCCAAGTAATAGGGTTCCAGAGCCACCAGTGCCTCTTGCAACTGATCCAGGATATTCTCTAGGGAACTCTCCTCAACTAGAGAAACATCGTATTTAACGAGGACCTTACGAACCGCCCCTTCTGCTACTGCTTGTAACAGATCATGGCGATTCTTTTCTGTTCCTTCTACCCTTTGACTCTCTCCATTTTTCTGGGCGAAATAATAAACTGGCTGAGTGATGGGAAGGGTGAGAACCATGTGTTGTTTTTGAAGACTCTCCTCATCTTTTTTTCGCTCGATAAAACTCACCTCTAAGGAAACTCCAAAATCAGCTGCATCTCCATAGAGCCTCAAGGCAAACATAGGTTCTGCCATCGTCCCTTCTCCTTTTAGATAGGCCCAAAAATGAGGCCGCAAGACCTGGGCCTGGTTCATCCATTGGCTGGTCCGATCCTGCTCCAAGTAAGGGTGACGCTGCTGAAAGGCCGAGACCAAATCGGTGAATTCCTTACGAGCCGCTTGAGCTAAGACACGATACTGCTCCATCTCCGAGGCTAGCACCCCTGCCTTTGCTGGTGCCTGATATTTCATCCCTTGAAGTTTTAAAAACTCTCGAATCGCTGCAAATGCCATTTGCTTCCTTTCTAAACCTAAAAAAGGAGAGATCGGCTCAATCCCGTCTCTCCCTTATGGGAAATAATAGCTAGATTATCCTTCGATGTCTACCACCACGTAACGGTTTGGTTCTTCCCCTTCAGAGTAGCTAGTGACTCCTTCCATCTTAGAGACGATCCGGTGAATGATTTTGCGTTCACTGTTTGACATCGGATCTGTCTGTTGGGCTTGCCCATCTTCGAGGGCACGTGTTGCCAACTTCTGAGCATAGCTTTGAAGAACTTCTGCCCGGTGTTCTACATAGTCATTCACATTAATGGTAATGTAAAAATTCTTTGAGTAGCGGTTATAGAGGTAATTTTGCGCCAAAAGTTGAAGAGCCTTCAAGACTTTTCCGTGGTAACCAATGACACGTCCTGGTTCATTGGTATCAATTTGCATATTGACTGTACGGCGGTTGTGACTACTTGAGATGGTCGCATCCACATCCATTTCATCGACCACTGTTTGAACATAGGCTGTCACATCATCTACGACTTCTTCGATGTTGTAGTTTTCCTCTACCTCGATACCAAGGTTTGAGAAATCAGATTCGCTTGATTCTTTTATCGCTGGTTCTTTGACTTTTTCAAGGATATGTTCATGTCCTTTTTCTTCAAGAACGGTATCCGCTTCTTTGTCATGTTTCAGGATTTCGGTCTTGATTTCTTCAGAGACAACTTCTCCTTCTTCTTCGACCTTTTTGATCGCTGCAACGACGCGTCCGAGATCGACCGTTGCTTCGCTCACCGTCTTCACCGGTTCGTTTTGTGCATTGATCTCATCTGGGACACCTTTGACAGCTTTTTGATTGGCTTTTACAACAGTTGTTTCTGCAATGGGCTCAATCTCTACTTGGGCTGGTTTTTTCCCAAACAAGCCAAGAAAACCTTTCTTTTCACGCGCTACAACCGTAATATGTGCCTTCATACGAGGAATATCTAAATCGTTCAGACCTTTTTGAATCGCTTCTTCAACAGTTGCTCCAGTATATAGGACCATATGTCCACCTCTTTCTTATTTTTTCTTTTTCTGTGCTTTGTTTAGGGCACGGCGTTTTTGTTTTTCCATGTCGCGCGAAGCTTGCTCTTTTGCTTCACGCTCTGCAATAATCTTGAAGGGGTTGTTCAAGAGATAGGTTTGCCCGACTTGGTAAGCATTGGAAGTCACCCAGTATAGTGCGACCCCGCTGGCTGAGAACAAGGCAAAGAAGAAGATCATCACAGGCATCACATACATCATGGTTGTCGCACTACCATTGCGCTCTGGCATGGCTTTATTGGTCAACCAACTGCTGAAAAATGTGAAGAGTGCTGCAAGAACCGGCAAGATGTAGGTCGGGTCGATCGCGCCAAGGTCCAACCAGAGGAAGTGACCGACTTTAAGGAATTCGACACGGCTCAGCGCTTGGAACAAGGCCATCAAGACCGGCATCTGAATTAAAAGAGGAAGGAAGGCTGAAGACGTTTTGACACCTTTTTCCTTGTAAAGGGCCCGCATCTCTTCAGAAAGCTTAGTCCGGCTATCGAGATCCTTCCCAGGATACTTAGCTTGCAATTCCTTGAGGAGGGGTTGAATTTCCTGCATTTTGCGGGTTGAATTCATTTGATATTGGAAGAGGGGCAAGAGGACCGTCCGTATGACAATGGTAAAGACGATAATCCCTACACCGATACTTCCGCCAAAGGACAAGAAGCGGATAGCTTCTGCAAAGAAGTAGACAAAGCGTTCCCAACCACCTGTCGACTGAGCTGTCACTTGAGAGGTTCCACAAGCTGTCAAGACCAATAAGGCCGCTCCTAATAATCCAGTTAACTTCAGTTTCTTTTTCACATTATTCCCTTTCTTGGTAGACATGCGCTAATTTTAAAACATGTACAAGATTTTTCTCTACTTGATGAAAGTCGAGCTCCTCCACTCCTTTACGAGCAATGACAACAAAATCATCGGTCGTAAGGAAGGCTTGGTGTTTGATCAAAACATGGCGAATCAAACGTTTGATGCGATTTCTGGTCACAGCATTTCCCAGTTTCTTACTAACAGACAGGCCGACTCGAAAATGCGGTTGGTCTTTGCGCAAGCGGTAAACAACGAATTTCCGATTGGCAACATTTTGACCACTTTTAAAAATAGCATTAAAATCTTTGTCACGTTTGACGCGGTAGCTTTTTTTCAAACCTCAACTCCCTCTATTAAATTTATTCTATTATACCATATTTTCAAAAAAAACCAATCTCACTCAGGAAATCGGTTGCTACTTGAATACAGATAAAAGCAAAGGCAAGGTGTAGTAGAGATTGAGCAAGATATGAGCCAAAATAGGAGCAAGGAGCGTCTTGCTCCGATAATACAGGATCCCAAAAATCATACTCGGCAGGAGATAGATGATAGAAGCTCCTAGCGAAAAGGGATTGTGGAGAAAATGTAGGCCACTGTAGATGAGGGCTGGAAGCCAAATCTCAGCATAGAGTTTCCAGCCTTTGAAGTAGGCATTTACCAAGGCTCCACGAAAGATCAGCTCCTCTGTCACCGGCCGGATGATAACCATTGCAATCACTAGGATAAGCACACCTGTTGGGCTAATTTCCCGTGGAAAGAGACTCAAAACGGCTGCTCGTCCTTGAACAAAACCACTGATGAAGTAGTCCAACCAGTAAACCAAACAGGCCGCAAAAACGGCTTCTATCAGAGCTTGAAGAGGGTTCTTCCCCAGCTTAAACTGCGCTTTTTTAGAAAAACGATAGACCAAAAATCCTGTAAAGACTGCATAGAGGCCTTCTAGGCCAAATAAGGTCCAATAATAGCTATTTGCGCTTGCTACACTATTGGAGACATACTGGGCTAAGGGGCGAAATTGAGGCCGAACATAAAAATAAAACAAGAGCAGAAAGAGGGGATACAGCAGCGAGAGCTTTCCTTTGATGAATTTCATAGATACCTTTCCTATAAAGTATGACAAATCGTATAGTGCATCTTACCATAATCGTGACAAGGTTTCAATGAAAAAGGATGCCTTCCTACTCTCTGAGATAGGCTACATAACCACCTAGGATAGCGACTAAAATCAAGAGACAAAGAAGAGTTTCCAGCCATACGAGAGCTGTCAAGAAAGGCAGTTGCAACAAGCCTTGGGCCATTTTCAAAGAGGTCGCTGTGATGACTGTTGGAAAGGTCAGGGCTGAAAAAGCAGGTTGAAAACCTTCTTTGATCATTTTCGGTAGGCGCGTCAAAACAAAGAAATAAAAACCTTGCGAGGCCACCACCATGATTAGTAAGAGCCAGGTAGGCAGGCTTGCTCCACCCACACGAACCAGGGCTGCTAAAAGAAGGGAAAAGGGAGCACAATAGATGCCTTCTTGGCCCAATAGATGACTGGGTAAAGGGGACTGCTTCAAATCATGGTAGATAAGGGGATAAAGAAGAAAGGTCAAACCAAAACCAATCACTAAAGCGAGATAAGCAATCTCTCTGATTCCTACAACTGGATAAGTCAAAGCTGCTACTGCAATGCCCACATAGAGAACGGTCCAACTGGGAGTCGCATTGGCTCTTGGTCGCGCTAGGACATGGGTCTTGGTAAAATAGAGAATTAAGCCCAGATCCAAGAGAAAGGCAGACCACCAGACCAACTGTGATAGACCTCCAAAGGCGGGAAAGAGGCGCAAAAGATAGGTGGATAGAATCATCCCTGCCATGGGAAAAGTCGCCATCCCAGATAAAAGGGCTGGTTGTTGGAGTTCTATCTTGGTTTCTTGCCAGCGAATCGCATGATAAACGACAAAGAAAAACCAGAAGAACAAACCTGTCAGACTAAAGGCGTGAGCAAGGAAGGGTAGCGAGTCCGCAAGAAGGTTGCCAGCGCCAACCAGTCCTAACAGACAGCCTGAAAATACTAAGGGGATCTTTTTCATCGGGAGCTCCAATCATGTTGTCGCTTTCAGTATACCATAAAAGAGAAGGAAGCAGGATAAAAAAGAGTGTGGGACAGAAAGGTAATTCGTTAGAATTCGATTTCGTCGTCCCACCTCCGCACAGTTGAGTAGGGCATCTTTGGAACTTGAAAAGCGAACAACTACTTAGGAAACTTGCTTAGCAAGTCCTATCTACCACCTCAAAGCAGTGCTTTGAGCACTCAACCACTGCATCTTGCTCGACAATCCAAAAATAATTGAGAGGCTAGGACTTTTGTCCTAGCCTCTTCAAATTGTAGATAGAGTCATCTTAGAAACTTTCCGCCGTGAGATAAGTGCTAGAAACATTCTTGTTTCTAGCACTCGGGAGTTTTGGAACCTTAGGTCCAAAACTAAGTCATGGAACTTCCTCGAAGTTCGCTGACGTCCGTACTCACCTAAGGAAAGTTTCAATAGATGTCTAAGTAAGCCTAATAGTTGATATCTCTTTAATTTTTTAAGTATCATTTAGGTTGCATTAGGTAAGAAACAGATAGATTACATTCTAAAAGAAGTTGGAGAATACCAACTTCTTTTTATCCATTCTATTAGAAATTAGGCCTGTACGACCATCATATAAAGAAATAAGGATACGAGAAAGACAATACTAACAACAAGGGTCGCTAGCTTGAGTCCACGGTGGGACCGCCAGTAACTTGGTTTTCCTAGGTTACTGGTCGCATCTGTTGAAAGCGATTGTTGTTGGCGAGGCTGCAGGGTGATCAGAACCACAAGAGCGAGGGATAAGATCGAGATCCCGATTGCAAATACCATTTCCATCTTAGGATCCTCCTAACACTCTGAAGAGGGTAAAAATAACTCCCAACAAAATCACCAAACCAATGATCACATTAAAAGTGACATTGATCTTTTCAGAACGTGTCGTCTTTTCTTTTTCGGCAGGACGGCGTTTGAGAGACTCCATTCGTCCTTCTACTTCTTTGTAAAATAAATCTTTCTTACGATCACTCACTGTGTCCACCTATCCCTTCTTGCAAGCGAGCTTGGAAAACAGCTGGCTCAACGCTACTTGATTGGGCAATTTGTTGCGCGACGGCTTCTCTGTAGTTATCCACAGATTGGTAGATTTCCTGGATACGGGCCACCATATCTGCTTCTTTTCCTTGATCAAAGATATTGGCTTGTGCGAGGAAGTGGCGGTCATGCAAAGTATGGCTAAAGGCAAGGATGACTTGCTGGTGTTCGAAGGCCTTGCGAACAATGCCTTGCACCTCTGCATAGTGGTTGATATCCAGATAAATACTAGAGACCTTAAGCAACTCTTTGATCCGCTCTTGACTGATATTTTGGTACAAGACCACATTTGGATAGCGGACCATAGACAAGAGGCTGGCAGACATCTCCGTCAAAGCTGCTACACGGAAGGTCACGTTTGGCAAGTTCTCTACTAGGTAGGTCAAGGCTTCGATCTGATCCGAATTGGTCAAGACAAAGGCGTCTTTACGGATATCGTCTTTCACCTTGAAATCATACAGGTAGCCAAGAGGTCCAAAATAGCTATGCTGATCTTGTGAGGTCAACTGCAAAGCGCGATGATAGGTCGCGTTTTGCGGAATCAAGATCTTCTTGGTCCGGATTTCTGGGCTCTTTAGAATCAACTGCATATTGCCCGGAAGGCTGTCATGAAGAGGCTCTTGCCACACCAAGACATCACATCCTTTGATGCCTTTATTGCCTAGCTGGAGACTAATGCTAAAGGAGGTAGCAAGGGTATTGTAGACCATGCCATCTAGATCAAAGCCACGATACTCTAGATAAAAGACGAAGTAATCTAAGCGATTCTTGAAAATCCGCATGGGTTGATGATCCAAGGTCAAGATCAAATCCCCTGTTTGGTGATTTTCTGTCAAGCGCTCGATATCCCCTTCAAAATAAGTGGTCACCAAATACTGTCCCTGATCGCCACAAGTCGTTACAGCAATCTTACGACCGTATTGGTCATAGTGCTCAATCATGACCACTTGCCCCTTATCATCTAACCACTCTAAGCGCTCGACGATGCGTTTATAGGAAGCAGCATGGTAAACAATCCGAGCCTTTTCCTGACCATAGTAGGTCACTTTTCCCGAACTGTTATCCCCAGAAACTTCCCAGAAATCAGGCACTGGAACTTCATTAAAGTAGCGTCCGCGCTTCTCTCCTTTTGCTTGTCCTAAAAAATAGATAAAGGGAGACTCGACACCGTCTGGTAAGAAACCGTTTGGCTCCAAAACAACGGTCGGGTGGTCAAAACCAGACTCTTTCATGGAGTGGAGCAAGTCTTGGCTTTCACGAGAATAACTATCAAATACGTTCAGCATGTGTCACCTCTTCTATCAATTGCGTCCAAGCTTCTTCTACTCGGCTGGTCAAAAAGTCTTCTGCACGCGCATAAGATACTTGACGCATGCTGGCTAGATCATCTTTCTTGTAGAGCTGAATGATTTTTTCAGCAAAGGCAGCAGCAATATGGTCCACCACTTGGTCAGCTGAAGGTGGGATGAGATAGCCATTTTCCCCTTCTGTAACAAAGGTTTGGTTACCATAAGGAACGTCAAAACCGATAATCGGAAGACCAGAACCAATCGCCTCCATCAAGGTCAAACCAAAGCCCTCGCTGGTCGATGCGGACAGGTAAACCTCATAGTTCTTATAAATTTCCTCGAGG
>JBKXCY010000005.1:0-26950 GCA_046994005.1 Streptococcus sp. | reverse complement strand
CTACTGTTTTTGGTGTGAGAGCGACTGCTTTGATTGTAAAAGATAATCGCTTGTTCGTCATAGAAGATGAGGACGGCTGTTATACAATCGGAGGTGCTATTCAAGTCAATGAAACTACAGAGGATGCTGTAGTTCGGGAAGTCAAAGAGGAACTTGGCGTCACATCTACAGCAGGTCCGTTAGCTTTCGTGGTTGAAAATCACTTTGAACAAGCTGGAATCCACTACCATAACATTGAATTTCATTATTTGGTGGACTTGCTAGAAGATGCACCTTTGGTCATGCAGGAAGATACCAAGCAATTACCTTGCCGTTGGATTGCTTTCGATGATTTACACACTGTTGACCTGAAACCGGCCTTTTTAAAATCAGCCCTACCAGAATGGGACGGAAAATTACGACACATCCATCTTGAGAAATAGGAGAAAAAATGACTTATAATTTTATTGAAGAATACGATATCATTGTAATCGGTGCGGGGCATGCGGGAGTAGAAGCTTCTCTAGCTACTAGCCGTATGGGTTGTAAGGTCTTACTTGCGACTATTAACATTGAAATGCTGGCTTTTATGCCTTGTAATCCCTCTATTGGTGGTTCTGCTAAGGGGATTGTCGTGCGTGAAGTCGATGCCCTCGGTGGAGAAATGGCGAAGAACATCGATAAGACCTACATCCAAATGAAAATGCTCAATACTGGTAAAGGTCCTGCGGTTCGTGCACTTCGGGCTCAAGCAGACAAAGAACTTTACTCAAAAGAAATGCGGAAAACGGTTGAAAATCAAGAAAATTTAACTCTTCGCCAAACTATGATTGATGAGATTTTGGTGGAGAATGGTAAGGTTGTTGGTGTAAGGACTGCAACTCACCAAGAATATGGAGCAAAGGCTGTTATTGTCACTACTGGGACAGCTTTACGCGGAGAAATTATCATTGGAGATCTCAAGTATTCGTCAGGACCTAATCATAGTCTAGCTTCTATCAATTTGGCCGATAATCTCAAACAGCTAGGATTAGAAATTGGACGTTTCAAAACAGGGACGCCACCTCGTGTAAAGGCGTCGTCAATTAATTATGACGAAACGGAAATTCAACCCGGAGATAAAGCTCCAAATCATTTTTCTTATACATCGCGTGATGAAGATTATGTAAAGGATCAGGTTCCTTGTTGGTTAACTTATACGAATGGGCATAGCCATGAGATTATCCAAAATAATTTACACCGGGCACCTATGTTTACAGGGGTTGTAAAGGGAGTAGGTCCTCGCTATTGTCCGTCCATTGAGGATAAAATTGTCCGTTTTGCTGACAAAGAGCGTCATCAACTATTTTTAGAACCTGAGGGACGAAATACAGAAGAAGTCTATGTTCAAGGGCTGTCAACGAGTTTACCAGAGGATGTTCAACGGGATCTCGTCCATTCTATTAAGGGACTTGAGAAGGCAGAAATGATGCGAACGGGTTATGCAATTGAGTATGATATGGTTTTGCCTCATCAATTGCGCTCAACTTTGGAAACTAAGAAAATTTCAGGTCTCTTTACAGCTGGCCAAACCAATGGAACGTCTGGCTATGAGGAGGCTGCTGGTCAAGGGATTATTGCAGGGATCAATGCGGCTCTAAAAATCCAAGGAAAACCAGAACTCATTTTGAAACGCAGTGATGGTTATATTGGGGTCATGATCGATGACTTGGTAACAAAGGGAACGATCGAACCGTATCGTTTGTTAACAAGCCGTGCAGAATACCGTCTGATTTTGCGTCATGATAATGCCGATATGCGCTTGACAGAAATGGGACGAGCAATTGGATTGGTAGATGATGAACGTTGGCAACGTTTCGAAACCAAGAAGTATCAGTTTGAAAACGAGATGAAGCGTTTGGATAGCATTAAGTTAAAGCCTGTAAAGGAAACCAATGAGAAGGTTGCTGCAATGGGCTTTAAACCATTGACAGATGCTGTCACTGCTAAAGAATTCTTGCGAAGACCAGAAGTCTCTTACCAAGATGTGGTAGAATTTATCGGTCCTGCAGCTGAAGAACTGGATGATAAAATCATTGAATTGATTGAAACTGAAATTAAATACGAAGGCTATATTTCAAAAGCAATGGACCAAGTCGAAAAAATGAAGCGTATGGAAGAAAAAAGAATTCCTGCGAATATTGACTGGGATGATATTGACTCCATCGCAACCGAAGCTCGTCAAAAATTTAAATTAATTAATCCAGAAACGATTGGTCAAGCAAGTCGTATCTCAGGTGTCAATCCAGCGGATATCTCTATTTTAATGGTTTACTTGGAAGGTAAATCTCGGAGTATCTCCAAAAACAAAGCAAACCACTAATCAAATGAGGCTGAGATGATGTTTCAGCCTCAATTTTATAGATTGAAATTTGTTGCTTTTATTTACACGATTGTAAACTTTGTTTACAAGGTAGTGAAGTGGAGAAAGAGTTTTTTACCGGTCAATCTTCTATGTAATATAGAGAGAAACCTCGCTTTTTACCTTTATTTATGGTATAATTCCGAGAAGAGGTTTATGATGAAAAAATTTCGTTTATCGTTCATCCATTATGTGTTAATTGGTTTTATTTCATTTGCAATTTTAGCAATTTTTTTAAGAATCTTTGGCAAAGGCTATGTAACTCTCATTGCAATTTTTTTAGTCTTAGCTGGATTGATTGCCTTATTTGAATACCAGTTACAAATTTCAGAGTTAGATGAATTAGAACAGATACAATATGTTAACCATCAGGCAGAAAGCGGCTTAGCATCTCTCCTTGATAAAATGCCTGTCGGAGTTATTAAGATTAATAAAGAATCGAATGAAGTAGAGTGGTTCAACCCTTATGCTGAATTGATTTTTTCAACAGATGATGGAGACTTTGATGTTGAATCATTGAAAAAGTTGCTCAATACACTGTTTGAGGATAAAGGGCATTATGTCACAGTAGCTGATAAGAAATATTCCGTTTACTTTGATCAGACGTCTAGTGTTGTTTACTTTTTTGATGTTTCAAGTGAGTATGAAGCAACTGTGGGGTTAGTGACAACTCGTCCCGTTATCGGTATTATCTCTGTTGATAATTATGATGATTTAGAAGATGTCATTTCAGATTCTGATATTAGCAATATCAATAGTTTTATTGCCAACTTTGTAGAAGAGTTTACAGCTCATTACCATATGTTTTACAGACGTGTGGGGATGGATCGTTTCTATTTGTTTACAGATTACACGGTCTTGGAACAATTGATGGAAGCAAAATTTTCAGTCATCGATCAATTTCGTGAAGACGCTAAAAATCGTGAGCTACCTATCACCCTAAGTATGGGATTCTCGTACGGTGATGGGGAGCATGATGAAATTGGTAAGGTGGCTCTCTTGAACCTAAACCTTGCGGAAGTTCGTGGCGGGGATCAAGCGGTTGTCAAGGAAAATGATGAACAGAAAAACCCTATTTTCTTTGGTGGGGGAACGGCTTCGGCTGTTAAGCGGACTCGGACTCGTACACGCGCTATGATGACAGCTATTTCGGATAAGATTAAATCCGTTGATCAAGTCTTCATTGTTGGACATCGGAACTTGGATATGGACGCTCTAGGAGCGTCTGTGGGAATGCAGTTTTTCTCTAGCAATATTTTGGCTTCCTCTTATGTGGTCTATGACCCGCATGCAATGGCTAGTGATATTTCAAGAGCAATTGCGAAACTAGAAGAAGAGCAGGTAACGAAAATCCTTACCTTAGAGGAAGCCATGCAAATGGTGACGGATCGCTCTTTGTTAATTATGGTTGACCATTCTAAGACAGCCTTGACTCTTTCAAAAGAGTTTTATCAGGAATTTCAACAGATTATTGTCATTGACCATCACCGTCGGGATGATGATTTCCCTGAAAATGTTCTGATCACCTATATTGAAAGTGGAGCAAGTAGTGCGAGTGAATTAGTCAGTGAACTTATTCAGTTCCAGAAGTCGAAGAAAAATCGATTGACGAAGATTCAAGCTAGTGTCTTAATGGCTGGAATCATGCTGGATACTAAGAACTTCTCTACACGTGTTACAAGTCGGACCTTTGATGTGGCGAGTTACCTTCGCTCGAGAGGTAGTGATAGCGTAGCTATTCAAGAGATCTCGGCCATTCAGTTTGATGAGTATCGTGAAGTAAATGAATTGATCTTAACAGGTGAAAAGATTTTGCCACATATCATCGTAGCTTGTGCCAATACGACTAAAGCCTATGATTCAGTAACGATTAGTAAAGCAGCGGATAGTATGCTGGCTATGTCTGAAGTGGAAGCCAGCTTTGTCATTGCTTGCAACCAAAGTGGGACCATCTCGATTTCTGCACGAAGTCGAAGCAAAGTTAATGTGCAACGTATCATGGAAGAGCTTGGTGGCGGAGGTCATTTCAATTCAGCGGCTTCTCAAATTGAGGGTCAAGATTTGATGAGTATTCGTCAACAACTGATTGAGACGATTGAAAACGAAGTAACTATTGAAAAGGAGAATGTAGAATGAAAGTTATTTTCTTAGCGGATGTAAAAGGGAAAGGTAAAAAAGGCGAAATTAAAGAAGTGCCTACTGGTTATGCACAAAACTTTTTGATCAAGAAAAATCTTGCGAAAGAAGCCAATGCCCAAGCAATCGGTGAGCTTCGTGGAAAACAAAAGTCAGAAGAAAAAGCGCATGCTGAATTGTTAGCGGAAGCGCAAAAGATTAAAGCAAAATTGGAAGAAGAAGCAACTGTTGTTCAATTCACTGAAAAAATTGGACCAGATGGTCGTACCTTCGGCTCTATTACCAATAAAAAGATTGCAGAAGAGCTTGAGAAACAATTTGGCATTAAAATTGATAAACGTCATATCCAAGTTTCCTCTCCAATTCGTTCAACAGGATTGATTGACGTCCCTGTAAAAATTTATCAAGATGTTACAGGTGTGATTAATATTCGTGTAAACGAAGGGTAAACACGATCGATAGAAAGGTTTTTTTATGGCTGAGATAGAGGAATTACGAACACAACCTCAGGATATCCAAGCGGAGCAATCAGTGTTGGGAGCCATTTTTATTGATGAGGGGAAATTGGTCTTTGTTCGTGAATATATCGAGCCTGGCGATTTCTTTAAGTACTCGCACCGTTTGATTTTTAAAGCCATGATCGATCTAGCTGACCGCGGGGATGCGATTGATGCGACGACTGTTCGAAATATTTTAGATAGTCAGGGGGATCTCCAAAATATTGGCGGTCTCTCCTATTTGGTAGAAGTCATTAATTCGGTACCAACTTCAGCTAACGCAGAGTATTACGCGAAGATTGTTGCCGAAAAAGCTGTTTTACGTCGATTGATCTCTCGATTAACGGAAAGTATTAATCAAGCTTATGATGGTGCAAGTCCTTCAGATGAAATCATTGCGGGTGCTGAAAAAGCTCTGATTGATGTTAGTGAAAACGCAAATCGTAGTGGATTTAAAAATATTCGAGACATCTTGAATATAAATTTTGATAGCTTGGAAGCCCGCTCTCTTCAAACCTCTGATATTACGGGTATTGCGACAGGCTATCGCGATTTGGACCATATGACGACAGGGCTACATGAGGAAGAGTTGATTATTTTAGCAGCTCGTCCTGCAGTAGGGAAAACAGCCTTTGCTCTAAATATTGCTCAAAATATCGGGACAAAGTTGGATAAGACAGTGGCTATTTTCTCATTAGAAATGGGTGCTGAAAGTTTGGTTGACCGGATGTTAGCAGCTGAAGGCTTGATTGAATCCCATTCGATTCGTACAGGTCAATTGACGGATGAAGAGTGGCGAAAATATGCCATTGCTCAAGGGAATTTGGCCAATGCGAGTATTTACATCGATGATACTCCAGGAATTCGGATCACTGAGATTCGTTCGAGAGCAAGAAAATTAGCGCAGGAAACAGGCAATCTCGGTCTTATTCTGATTGACTACCTGCAGCTGATTACAGGGACTGGAAGAGAAAACCGTCAACAGGAAGTTTCAGAAATTTCTCGTCAGTTAAAGATTTTGGCTAAGGAACTAAAAGTTCCCGTTATTGCTTTGAGTCAGCTATCACGTGGTGTGGAACAGCGCCAAGACAAACGTCCTGTTCTTTCTGATATTCGTGAATCTGGATCGATTGAGCAGGATGCGGATATTGTTGCTTTCTTGTACCGTGATGATTATTATGATCGAGCTGGTGAAGAGGAAGAAGATGGAATGCCTAATAATACGGTTGAAGTGATTATCGAGAAAAACCGTTCAGGTGCGCGTGGGACAGTCGAATTAATATTCCAAAAGGAATACAATAAATTCTCAAGTATTTCAAAGAGAGAGGATCAATAAGATGAGTGATGCATTTACAGATGTTGCAAAAATGAAAAAAATTAAAGAAGAGATCAAGGCTCATGAAGGACAAGTGGTTGAAATGACGCTTGAAAATGGACGGAAACGTCAAAAAAATAAATTTGGACGCTTGATTGAGGTCTATCCTTCTTTATTTATTATCGAGTATACGAACGACAACAGCTTACCAGGTGAACCAGCCAATACATACGTGGAGTCTTACACCTATTCAGATATTTTAACAGAGAAGAATTTAATTCGTTATTTGGATTAATTTCTTGCTTTTATCATCTAAATCAGTTATTATAATAAATACATATGGGAGTCTGTGTACAGTCTGAGAGGAAGTGTAAGCTTCGACCGCACCTGATCTGGGTAATGCCAGCGTAGGAAACAAATGAAATGTATTTTTCGTTATGAGTGACCTTGTGCAATCCGTCTCCTATTTTGGAGGCGTTTTTATTTGTGAGAAAGGAGGTTACGATGTCTCTTGTAAAAAGATATTCAAAACAATTGATAGGATTTGCAGGTTTTAGCAGTCTTCTTGTCTTATGGCAGTTAGCAGGATTTTTAAATATCCTCCCCAAATTTGTATTACCAACGCCACTTGAAATTGGGAATGCCTTTGTACGAGATCGAGCTCTCCTGATTCATCACAGTTTGTCTACCCTTCAAGTGGCCTTGATTGGACTTGTTATAGGGGTTCTTCTTGCTGCTGGATTTGCGATTCTCATGGATAGTTTTCAATGGGTGAATGATCTGGTCTATCCTTTTATGGTTGTTATTCAAACCATTCCGACGATTGCCTTGGCCCCTATCCTGGTTCTTTGGTTTGGTTATGGTATGCTTCCAAAACTGGTTTTGATCATTATTACGGTGGTATTTCCCATCGTAGTCAGTCTGTTAGATGGTTTTCGGCATTGCGATCAAGATATTCTGAGATTATTTCAGATTATGCAAGCCAATCGCTTTCAGACCTTAGCTCATTATAGAATTCCTGCAGCGCTTCCTTATTTTTTTGCAGGTTTACGTGTGAGCGTTTCCTATGCTTTTATCAGTACGGTAGTTTCAGAATGGTTAGGAGGTTTTGATGGATTGGGGGTCTATATGATCCAATCGAAGAAGTTATTTCAGTATGATACGATGTTTGCGATCATTGTATTGATTTCTGCTATTAGTTTACTCGGTATGTTTCTCGTTGACCAATTAGAACGAACCATTCTAAAATGGAAAAAGGATTGACAAACTTGTAAATGGTGTAAAAATTAAATTGACAAAAATGTAAAAGAGGTATGAATGATGAAAAAGTCAATAGGTTTATTTTTCTCAATAATATTGGGATTTGTTTTCTTGAGTGCTTGTCAAAATTCTGTCAAGCAATCGTCAAGTGGTTTGAAAAAGATTGATTTTATTCTAGATTGGACCCCGAATACCAATCATACGGGTCTCTATGTAGCAAAGGAAAAAGGGTATTTTAAAGATGCAGGACTGGATGTAGATATAAAACTTCCGCCGGAAGACAGTAGTTCTGATTTGATTATTAATGGGAAAGCTCCATTTGGTATTTATTTCCAAGATTCTATGGCCAAGAAATTGGATAAAGGTGCGGGGATTACCGCTGTTGCAGCTATCGTCGAACACAATACGTCAGGGATTATTTCAAGAAAAGATGCAGCGATCACAAGTCCAAAAGATTTGGTTGGTAAGAAGTATGGTACCTGGAATGATCCGATTGAGTTGGAAATGATCAAATCGATGATGAAAAAAGAGGGGGCTGATTTTAATCAAGTAAAATTGGTTCCAAATAGTGATTCAAATTCCATTACTCCGATTGAAAATAAGGTCTTTGATGCTGCTTGGATTTATCACGGTTGGGATGGAATTTTGGCTGAGCAAAAGGGAATGAAGACCAATTTCTTCTATATGAAAGATTTTGTTCCTGCATTTGACTACTATTCGCCTGTTATTATTGCTAACAATGACTATTTGAAGTCTCATAAAGAGGAAGCAAAAAAATTCATTCAGGCGGTGAAAAAAGGCTACCAATATGCTATAGAGCATCCGGAAGAAGCTGCGGATATCTTGATCAAACAGGCCCCTGCCTTAGCTAACCAGCGTGATTTTGTACTAGCTTCTCAAAAATATCTTTCCAGTCAATATGCTTCAGACAAGGATAAATGGGGGCAGTTTGACTCCAAGCGTTGGAATGCTTTTTATGCTTGGGCAAAAGAGCAAGGATTGGTTTCAAATGACTTAGAAGACAAAGGTTTTACAAATGAATTGGTAGGTGACTGATATTTTAACCGTAAAAGATGTAAGTTTCTCTTTTGGAGATAAAGCAGTTTTAAACAATGTATCACTAGAAGTGCAAAAAGGAGAAATCGTCTCTATTCTAGGTCCAAGTGGGGTAGGGAAATCAACCTTGTTTAATTTAATTGCTGGGATCTTTCCCTTACAAAAGGGCGCTATAGAAGTAGATGATGCCCCGATCTCCTTTGGAAAAGTCAGCTATATGCTACAAAAGGATCTTTTGTTGGAACATAAGACAGTATTGGGAAATATTATTCTTCCCCTTCAATTAAAAAAGATTCCTAAGGAAGAGGCAACATCTACAGCTCTAAAATTGTTAGATGAATTTAAATTGGGAAGTATTGCCAACCTTTATCCCAATGCCCTGAGTGGGGGGATGCGGCAACGGGTGGCGCTATTGAGAACCTATCTTCTGGGTCATTCTGTCTTCCTATTAGATGAAGCTTTTAGTGCCTTAGATGAATTGACAAGGCAGGATCTTTATCACTGGTATCTAGACAGTAAGGAACGTCTTGGTCTCACCACTCTAGTGATCACTCATAGTATCGAAGAAGCTTTGACATTGAGTGACCGGATCTATATCTTAAATCATAATCCCGGTGAAATTATTGCAGATCTTCCTTTAAAATGGGATCCAGCAACGGATAGAGACTGGCAACAATTGCAATATAAAAAACGAATCATAGAATTATTGTCTGAATTTCATTGAAATTGTTTTGAAGGACTTTACAAAGTCTCTATTCCGTGATAAAATAGAATTTGTGCGAAATGACAGCAGGACAAAATGAAGCTCGTCAACAGGAAGTCAGCTAGAAAAGTAACCTTTGCTGTTTGGGCGAAGGCTTTCTGAACGAATCAGGTTTGTCTAAAACGTTATTTCCTACAAAAATTATTTTTATAGGAGGACATTTCACATGTCACGTTATACAGGACCATCTTGGAAACAATCTCGCCGTCTTGGCTTGTCACTTACAGGTACAGGTAAAGAATTGGCACGTCGTAACTACGTACCAGGACAACACGGACCAAATAACCGTTCAAAATTGTCAGAATACGGTTTGCAATTAGCTGAAAAACAAAAACTTCGTTTCTCTTACGGACTTGGTGAAAAACAATTCCGTAACTTGTTCGTACAAGCTACTAAAGTTAAAGAAGGAACTGTCGGTTTCAACTTCATGCTTCTTTTGGAACGTCGTTTGGATAACGTTGTTTACCGTCTTGGACTTGCGACTACTCGTCGTCAAGCTCGTCAATTCGTTAACCACGGTCACATCCTTGTTGATGGAAAACGCGTTGATATCCCTTCATACCGTGTAACTCCAGGTCAAGTGATCTCAGTTCGCGAAAAATCAGCTAAAGTTCCAGCGATCCTTGAAGCTGTTGAAGCTACAGTTGGACGCCCAGCATTCGTATCATTCGATGCTGACAAACTTGAAGGTTCATTGACTCGCCTTCCAGAACGCGATGAAATCAACCCAGAAATCAACGAAGCACTTGTCGTTGAATTCTACAACAAAATGCTTTAATTTTAAGAAAAAACTTGCAGAAAGCCTACGACAGTGGGCTTTTTGTTTTGTCTTAAAGCGTTGATTTCTGGGTTAGCTACCCTTTTTATTTTTTTAAAACCTAAAACTGCTAATAAAAAAATCCTGATCTATCTAGATCAGGAGGCACTGTTACCGTAACATTTTCATCAAAAATTCAGCCATTTGTTGAGGGCTTTCTTTTTTTCCACGAGAGACCCACATTTGACAGACGCCGAAGAAGGCATTGGTCAAATAGACAGAGCTGTATACTCTTTCAATATCTGTTAATGATTTATGACTATAGCGCTCTTGTAAACTATCAACCAATAGAATCTGCAATTTATGTCGTAAGAAGGTTTGAATCTCCTTGGTTCCATTCTCTGTCAAAAGAACTGCAAAGAGAGGTTCCTTGGTTAGAAATTCAAACACCTCTGTAATCGCTTGGCGCTTGTCGTCTTGGTGTTTGTCAAAGATGTATTCAAGTTTGTGAAAGAGTGCTTGTTGGTAGCGCTCGATCATGTCGTACTTGTCTCGATAATGGGTATAAAAACTAGAGCGACTAATACCGGATTCTTGCGCCAAATCAACCGTTGTGATTTGGTCGAATGATTCCTTTTCGAGTAGTCGAACCATCGCTTCCTCAATATTTCGTTTTGTTTTTAATCGTTTATTGCTCTCAGTCATCTGTTAATCCTTTTTGCACAAAAATATACACAGTGTCTAAAAATAAAGATTTCCTACTTGTGAAAATTTCTAGAAACTGTATAATCTATTATATCAGAAATTTAGACAATGTGTATAAAAAGGAGACAAAAAATATGATGAAAGAATGGAAGGCTATTCTTAAAAAGCCAACATTTATCATTGTCATGATTGGAGTTGCGTTGATTCCAGCTCTTTATAATATTATTTTTCTATCTTCCATGTGGGATCCATATGGCCAAGTTTCGGATCTTCCTGTAGCGGTTGTCAATAAGGATCAATCTGCTACATATAATGGACAAAAAATGGAAATCGGGAAAGACATGGTGTCCAATTTGAAGGACAATGACTCACTTGATTTTCATTTTGTAGATGAGAAAGCTGCGAAAGATGGTCTCAAAAATGGCGATTATTATATGATTGTAACCCTGCCTGAGGATCTTTCAAAAAAAGCTAGCTCCATCTTAACCAATCATCCGGAACAGATGACCATTGATTACCAAACGTCCAGTGGTCATAGTTTTATTGCAGGAAAAATGAGCGATACTGCGATGACAAAAATGAAGCAGTCAGTGGCTGAAAAAGTGACCAATACGTATACAACAGCTTTATTTTCTAAAATGGGATCGCTTAAAACTGGTATGGGGACAGCGGCAGATGGAAGTGCTAAATTAGCAGATGGTGCAAGTAAATTGGAAGATGGTGGTCAAACACTATCTACTAATTTGAATACATTGGCTCGTTCAAGCTTAGCATTTTCAGATGGTGCGACTACTCTTCGTACGGGTCTAGCAGCCTATACAGATGGTGTTGGTCAATTAGGAAATGGTCTCAATCAAATGGCTGGTCAACTTCCAAACTTGGTATCTGGAGTCAATCAATTAAATAATGGGTTTGGTACTTTTAATACAGGATTGATGGCTTACGCTACCGGAGTGGATCGATTAGGAAATGGTCTCAATCAAATGGCGAGTCAAACCCCTCAGTTGGCTTCAGGAGTTGGTCAATTAACCAGTGGTATGGGGACGCTCAATGACGGTCTTGGGAATTATACCAATGGCGTTCGTCAATTGAATTCGGGTCTATCTAACTTTTCAAATGGTTTAGTGACCTATACAAATGGAGTCGCTACATTATCAGAGGGAGCGGGTCAATTAAGTAGTCAATCCACTACTCTTCGAAATGGGGTTTCTCAATTAGAATCAGGTATTCAAACATTATCAAGCCAGCTACAAGCTTCTACAAGCCAATCAGCTCAGATTGATCAATTGGCAGCTGGTTTGAACCAATTAAATGCAGCAATTCAAAATGCTTCAGTAGATACCAGTCAACTGTCAGCTGGATTGACGAGTATTGCGAATTCAGCTCAAGCGATCCTTGCTTCAGCCCAAGCGGATCGTGCAAATGCCCTTGCAAGTGTGCAAGGGACAGCAGCTTATCAAGCAATGACAGCTGATCAACAAGCGGAAATCAGTGCGGCGATCTCATCGAGCCCAAGCTCGAGTGAAACAGCAGCTCAAGGGATCTTGACAACGATCCAAACGATCCAAGGTAGTTTGAATACAGGAAATAGCTTGACACAGCTGCAAACGGCAGCCAATCAAGTTTTACCAACAGCTTCTTCTACCTTGACAGACTTGTCAAGTGGCTTGTCTAAGATCCAATCCGCAGTTAGTGGACAATTGTTGCCAGCTAGCCAAACCATCAGTCAAGGGATTGGCGCTTATACAGCTGGTGTTGATAAAATCGCTAGTGGGGCAAGCCAACTTCAGACCAATAGTAGCACTTTAACGGATGGTGCTAGTCAGTTAGCAGCAGGGGTTGGCCAACTAGATAGTAAATCATCAGAATTACTTGCAGGAAGCAATCAATTAGCTTCTGGTCTAGGTGAGTTAAATGGGAAGATGCCTGCCTTGACATCAGGCATGAATCAACTGGCTTCAGGAGCAACACAATTAACAGGTAAGTCTGGTGAATTGGTTGCTGGAGCTGGAAAATTAGCTGATGGTGTAGGGCAATTGAACAGCAAAACTCCAGAGTTGGCAGGTGGTGTCAATAAACTTGTCACAGGTGTCAACCAATTGACAGAGAAATCAGGTCAATTGGTGACGGGGGCTGATAAACTAGCTGACGGAGCAAATCAAATCTCAGAAGGATCCAGCAAATTAGCAACGGGTGGCCAAACATTGACAAACGGTTTAGGTGAATTAGCAACAGGAAGCCAAACCTTGAGTCAAGGATTAAACGATGCTAAGGGACAATTGAATGCTGCTACAACTGAAAAAGAAAACGCAAAAACCTTAGCCAATCCTGTTACGACTTCTAAAACAGATCAAGATAATGTCCCTGTAAACGGGGTCGGAATGGCTCCTTATATGATCTCTGTAGCACTCTTTGTTTGTGCCTTGTCAACCAATATGATCTTTGCAAAATTGCCATCTGGTCGTCATCCTGAAAGTCGTTGGGCATGGTTTAAATCTCGCTTTGAGGTCAATGGAACCATTGCGGTGGTTGCAGGAATCTTGGTCTATGGTGCTGTTCACTTGATTGGTTTATCTGCCAATCATGAGATGGCTACTCTCTTCCTTTGTGTGATCGGTAGTGTGGCCTTCATGTCTATCGTGACCGCTTTAACAACATGGCAAAGAAAGGTCGGTGCTTTCCTCTCGTTGATCCTCTTGCTCTTGCAATTGGCTTCTAGTGCAGGAACTTATCCTCTTGCTTTGACAAATGGATTTTTCCAAGCCATTCATCCATTCTTGCCAATGAGCTATACTGTCTCTGGTCTTCGTCAAACGATTTCGATGACAGGAGAAATTGGAAATCAAGTGCTCTTTCTTCTGATGACGATTGCTCTTTTTGCAGGTCTCGGAATGTGGTTCTATAATCCCAAAAAATATGAAGAGGACTAATCTTCAGGAACTCCCAACAATGAATGTGTTGGGAGTCTTTTGTTTCATGTGAAACAAAAATTCTCGCTTGTTTAAGCGAGAATAGTCATTATTTAAAGAAGACAACATCAGGATTTGGCGTAATATAGAGAAGTTGGTCGTTTTCAAAGACCAATTGGATGGTGTTGTTTTTATAGGTGTAAATGGTGTAGGCTACTCCAAATTTAGAAGCTTGTTTGAGATCAACAGCTCCCATTAAAAAGGCATGAGCTTGTTCTTCTGTAATTTTCCCCTTATGGTAGAGATTTTTAATATTTTCTAGTTCAATATTTTGAAAAGATTCGGCAATATAAGCAGGGTCTGTTATTTGTTTCTCTGGATTTCCAAGGATTTTTTGGACAAGAGCAGTGGTATACCCTTCATAATCCGGCGTTTGTACAAAAATATTGTCGTCATTCCTAGAGTAGGCTACTTTTAAGTTCCCTGTTGCATAAATTTTATCCTTGGGTGCTTCTTGGGCATTTCTAGGGAGCCCTTCGGTTGTGATGATGTCAGAAGTGGTTTCCGTAGTAGTTGAGGGAGAGCTAGAGGAATTACCTGTGCTAGTTGAGCTAGTTGAACGACTCGAGCTACTTTTTTTAGTGGTTTTCTTTTTTGAGCTTATAGTAGTAGGCTCTTGTTTAAAATTGATCTTAAGGTCCGGCACACAGGCTGATAGAAAAAGAAGAGGCAGCAAGAGTGTGAAGAAAAGAGGTAGTGTCTGTTTTTTCATCATGTTCCTTTCAACAAGTTGATTGATTTTCTATTCTATCATAAAAAGAGTAACAAAAAAAGGTCAGGAAGAAATCCTGCCTTTATTTGTTATTATGGATGTCCGCCTCCAGGTCCACCACCTTGAGGCTCACCACCGCCGGGAGCACCACCGCCTCCAGGCATGGAATTGACAATTTCTGTTTGTTTTTCACCATTGATATAGATATCTCCACCGGTGTAGGTAGCAGTACCATCAAAGTCGAATCCAGATTGACCTGTTAATTTAATGGTTCCTCCAGTAACAGTGATATTTCCATTCGAATCGATTGGATCGGTATCCCCTTGGCCAACTTCAACGTTGAGGGTTCCACCGTTCATGGTGAAGAAAATTTCATCTTGGTTGGCATTAGCATTGGCTGCATTGACACCGTCATCGGTTGCGTAGATGGTAATATCTCCACCGTTGATGGTGATCGATTTTCCTTCGAGACCTTCGACAGACTCGGTTACCTTATAGGTTCCGCTATCGATGATCAGATTACCAGAAGCATGGATGCCATCGTCCCCAGCTGAAATGGTCATGGTATTGTCAGACAAATACATGGTTCCGACAGAAGTGTTTTCATCGTTATCCACCTTGACGGCGTCTTCATCTGCATCGATGGTCATCGTCGTACCGGTGATATTGAGTTCGTCATTAACGTTGAAGGCATCCCCTACAGATGAGATCTTATAGGTTCCACCTGTGATGTGGAGGGTATCATTGGCCTTGATCCCGTTGTTCTTCTTGGCATCAATGTTGAGCGTACCTGAACCATTGATGGTAAGGTCGCCTTTAGAGAAAATGACCGCATCGGCATCTTCATCATTGTTTGAACTTGAATCAGACAAGGTATTGGTCGTGCCATCTGCTAGAGTCAGGTAGACATGCCCTGCTTTCGTAGCAGAGATTGGTGCGTTGGTGTTGGACATAGTAACACCTTTTAAGACGATATGAACATCATCTGAGTCACCTGCTTCGACTTTGATTTGAACCCCATCGGATTCACCAGAGATGACATAAGTTCCGGCCTTCGAGATGGTCACAGTTGATCCAGAAACGGCTACGCCATCCCCTGAAACAGTTGCTGACGAACCAGATAGTTTGACAGTAGATGCTTTACTTTCATCATATGAGGCATCTGAATCTTTTTCGGTAAAATAGTCAGATTGCTTGGTTTTAGTCGTTTTCTTTGAGACACTAGAAGCAGTTGTTGTTGCGCTTGTTGTAGCTGATTGAGATGATGCTTGGCTACACGCTGTTAGTAGGGTGAGGGTTGCGGCCCCCGTTAATAAAAATTTCCATTTGTTTGATTTCATGAGCTTTTCCTCTCGTTCAATTGATATGCTCCTAGTCTAAAGTTGCTAACTGAAAGTTTCCTAAAGTTTTTCTGAAAGGAACCTTAACTTTAGTTTTCTTTAAGTTTGGCTTAATGACCAGTTAAGAAAGTCCCATTAAACTAGAAAGCACGTAAGTCGTATCCATACTTACTGAAGATTAGAAGCAATATCCCCCCTTAAAGGAGTAGAAACATGAAAAAAACAATTGAGACAAGTTTTAAACGAATCGAAACAAAATATATCGTCGCAAAAGATGACGTAAAAGACTTGATCAAAGACTTAAAAGAATACGTCGTAGAAGATGATTATCCAACTTCAACTATTTCAAACATTTATTTTGATACGGAGAATTTTGAGGTCATTCAAGATGCTCTTGCCAAACAACACCGCCGTGAAAAAATTCGGATGCGGACTTATATAGAAACACCTCAAGCAGACAGTCCGGTATTTCTAGAGGTGAAGTCAAAAGATGAAGAAGGAATTGGCCATAAATTCCGTCTAGTCGCTACTTCACAAGCCATTATCAACTTGATGACAGATGGGAAAATAGATCATCAGATACAAGATCCAGACTTAGTGCAAGAGATTCAGAGATTGCGTAAACGCTATGGTCATCGATTGGAACCACGGATGTTCATTTACTACGATCGCTTGTCTCTCAAAGAAAAGAAATCCATTCAGGGTTATCCTTATCAGAAAATTCGTGTGACAATTGATCAAAACTTAATCTTTCGTGATCAAGCTGTTAGTCTTTTTCATGGGAAGAAAGGAGAACCTTTGTTAGAGGATGACTTCGTGATCATGGAAATTAAGGCCCCCGGACAAGAACCTCAATGGTTAAAGGATATTTTAGAGAAGTATGGTTTGGTCAAGCAGAAATTTTCAAAATATAGCTGTGCTTATCATAAATCACAAGGCTTGGATTATGCCCCAAGACCAGTTCAAGAAACGGTAGGTGCTGCCTATGTCTAATCTATTTGATTCTATTTTTAATAATGCCACAGCAACGGTGGATCCCTTGCGCTTGCTGCTGGCCCTTTTGGTCAGCCTCTTTCTAGGGCTGGCCCTATCTTGGACCTATAAATACCGAACACTTTACACTCGAGAGTTTGTCATTAGTTTGACCTTGCTTCCTTGTATGATGACCTTAGTGATCTTTTTGGTCAATGGAAGTTTGGGAACCTCGATTGCAGTGGCAGGGACCTTTAGTTTGATCCGTTTTCGTTCGGCTACGAGTGGTTCTCGAGAGTTGATTGCCATTTTCTTAGCTATGATTATAGGACTGGCAGCTGGATCTGGCTATCTTTTATTGGCCATTTTAACAACCCTCTCTTTACTAGGGGTGTGGCTGGTATTAGAGAACAAACAGAGTAAGGCAGACCATCAACGGCGCCGTCATTTGACCATAACTGTCTCAAAACAAGATTCTGTTGCAGAACAAATCAGCCAGTTGTTGGACCAAAGTTGTTCAGAAATTGACTTTATTTCTGTCACAACGGCCCAAGCTGGAGAACAACTGACCTTGAACTATGAGGTAAATATGAAATCGAACATCGATGATTTTGCTCTTGCCAATCTATTGATTAGCGAGATTGAAAATTGTGATGTCGCTCTGACAAAGAAAGCGAAGAAAAGAAAGAATCTATAACGGCTATCCTACTTTAGGATAGTTTTTTAGGGTTTTAAGAACTTTTTAAGAAAAAGTGGTATACTGTTTCTAAAAAATGGAAGGAATCCTTTATGAAAAAGACTGCTATTTTTGAAGATGTCGTCTCTATTATGACCCATGATTCATCTACCATCAAGGATCGAAAAGGATGCGATCTAGAGCCTTTTCGAGAAAACATTACAGATGATATGACAGATGATGCCTTTCTCTATCAAGTTAAGACTTACCTAGCTAGTTTTGGGGTGATCGGGCATGTTTCCTTTCGAGATAAAAAGGCCAGTCCAAAAGGGTTTCTTTTGAGAATAAACGGACAGAAACTGTATGTTGAGGAAGCTAATGAAGATACGGGTCTTCAAGTAGGAGATCAGATCCTAGGTTTGGATGGAAGTGACTTGGATCAGATAGCTTCTCTTCATAAAGACTATTTTATCAGTAAGACCCCTGAAAGACACTACCGAGAATGGGCGGATTTGGTCTCTCAGTCAACGAGTGTCACCCTGCTTCGAGAAGGGATAGAAAAGACCATTGAAGTAGTCCCTAGTCGAGAACCGATCCAAGATCAGATTTTTTGGAAAAGATTAGACGATGAGATTCTTTATCTTCGTCTGGATAACTTTATGGATGAAGGAGCCATTAGTCGGGTATATCAAGAGTGTTTACCGATGATGACGGAAGTCAAGTTTCTTCTCATTGATGTTCGACAGAACGGCGGAGGGACAGATTCTTTATATATCCCTCTATTACATCTAGGTTTAGAAAAGGATCAGGGCTATGATTCGCTTGACGGGGACGATGATGGTATGGAAATTCTCTATACGGAACGCAATGTTGATCTGCGCTTGAAAGATTTTGAGGACTGGATGCAACAGGAAGAAATTAGTCCTGAAACAGTTAAGCTGCTTGAAGATATGAAAAAGGATTTGCTCCGCCATCGAGGCAAAGGTTATGTACTGTATCAGCAAGAAAGCGAGGAATTCTTCCCAGAGGTTAAAGGTGGCCACTATCCTGAACGGATCTTTATATTGTCGGATATCTACTGCGCTTCATCTGGGGATAACTTTGTTCAGATGATGAAACAGTTTAAGAAGGTAACGGTGGTGGGTCGACCAACTCTCGGGATTCTAGACTACTCTAATTGTTGTACGGTTGATTATGGCAATTTTTGTTTAATGTTTCCCACCTCTCGCTGTTTAAGCGTGGATAAAGGGAAAGGGATGACGGATCAGGGTGTTCTACCCGATATAGAGATTCCTTGGACACCTAGCCATTTCGAGAGAGATGTGGATCTGGACAAGTGTCTGGAGTTGATTCGTCAGGGGAATGTTAAATAAAACAGGATTTCAATCAGAAAAACTGATTAAAGAAAAAAATCCTTTGGTTAGAAGGGATAAATGTCTGAAATGATAACGTTTTCTACGACATTCTCACTATGTTTAAAATTGCTTACTTGGTATAAAAAATGGTAAAATAGTGAGTAACAATCAAAATGAAGAGTGAAACTTATGAAACATAAAACACTTTATAAATTTATCGGGCAGACGGTCTTGTATTTCGCCATTTTCCTAGCCCTACTTTATTTCTTTAGTTACCTTGGTCAAGGTCAGGGTGGCTTTATCTACAACGAATTTTAGAAAAGGAGACTCCTAGCCGTGTCAAACCAACCAATTACTGATATGATCGAGACAATTGAACGTTATGCGCAACTACAACCAGACTATCCTGTCTACAATGTCCTTGGTGAGGAGCATACCTATGGCCAATTGAAGGCTGATTCAGATAGCTTGGCTGCCCACATCGACCAAATGGGACTTCCTGAAAAGTCACCTGTAGTGGTCTTTGGTGGACAAGAATATGAAATGTTAGCAACCTTTGTGGCTTTGACCAAATCTGGCCATGCTTATATCCCAATTGATAGCCATTCTGCCTTGGAGCGCGTGTCTGCTATTCTTGAAGTGGCAGAGCCAAGCCTGATTATTGCCATCAATGAGTTTCCAATCGAAAACCCAGCTGCTCCAATCATGTCCTTGGAGCAAGTGCATGAAGCTTATGCAGCTCAGAATGCGTATGACTTGCAACATCCGGTCAAAGGGGATGATAACTACTACATCATCTTTACTTCAGGGACAACCGGGAAACCAAAAGGGGTGCAAATTTCGCACGATAACTTGCTCAGCTTTACCAACTGGATGATTATGGACAAGGAATTTGCAACGCCAGAGCGTCCGCAAATGTTGGCGCAACCGCCCTATTCTTTTGACTTGTCTGTCATGTATTGGGCACCGACCTTAGCTCTTGGAGGAACGCTTTTTGCCCTTCCATCAGCCATTACTCAAGACTTCAAACAACTCTTTGCGACGATCTTTTCTCTTCCGATTGCGATCTGGACTTCGACACCATCTTTTGCAGATATGGCCATGTTATCTGAAGATTTCAATGATGAAAAGATGCCAGGGATCACCCATTTCTACTTTGATGGGGAAGAGTTGACCGTAAAAACCGCTCAGAAATTGCGCGAGCGTTTCCCAAATGCGCGCATCATCAATGCTTATGGCCCAACTGAAGCAACTGTGGCTCTTTCGGCTGTAGCCGTAACAGATGAGATGTTAGCTACCTTGAAACGTCTGCCAATCGGCTATACTAAAGAAGATTCTCCAACCTTCATCATTGATGAGGCAGGAAATAAATTGCCAAATGGAGAGCAAGGAGAGATCATCGTGTCTGGACCGGCTGTTTCAAAAGGTTATATGAATAATCCAGAGAAAACAGCAGAAGCCTTCTTCGAATTTGAAGGTCTTCCAGCCTACCATACAGGAGATGTCGGAACCATGACGGATGAAGGCCTCCTTCTCTATGGTGGACGGATGGACTTCCAGATTAAGTTTAACGGTTACCGTATCGAGCTAGAGGATGTCTCTCAAAACTTGAACAAATCGAAGTATATTGACTCAGCAGTCGCAGTTCCGCGCTATAATAAAGATCACAAGGTTCAAAATCTCTTGGCCTATGTTATCTTAAAAGAGGGTGTCAAAGAACAATTTGAGCGCGAGATTGATATCACGAAAGCCATTAAGGAAGATTTAGAAAACATTATGATGTCTTATATGATGCCTTCAAAATTCCTCTATCGTGACAGCCTGCCATTAACACCAAACGGGAAAATCGACATCAAAGGGTTGATTAGCGAGGTTAACAACCGATGATCGAGTTTTTGAAACAGCTCCCTCATTTAGAACACTATGGAACACCGATCTATTTTATCTACCTCATTCTAGCTTTTTTGCCGATCTTTGTGGGCCTCTTTTTCAAAAAGAGATTTCCGGTATATGAAGGACTGGTGAGTCTGATCTTTATCATTTTGATGCTGACAGGTTCGAATCTCAAGCAAATTTATGCCCTGCTCTTTTACGTAGTCTGGCAAATCTTGATTGTGTATTCCTACAAAATTTATCGTCAGAAAGCGGACAATAAGTGGATTTTCTATCTTCATTCCTTCTTGTCTGTCTTGCCCCTGATCTTTGTTAAGGTGGAGCCAGCGATCAAGAATGGGCACCAATCCTTGTTTGGATTTTTAGGGATTTCGTATTTAACCTTCCGAGCTGTCGGAATGATCATCGAAATGCGAGATGGTGTCTTGAAAGAATTCACACTTTGGGAATTCTTACGCTTTATGCTCTTTATGCCGACCTTCTCAAGTGGGCCGATTGATCGTTTCAAGCGTTTTAATGAGGATTATAAAGCCATTCCTGAGCGTGAAGAATTATTGGATATGTTGGAGCAAGCTGTTAAGTATATCATGTATGGCTTCCTTTATAAATTTATCCTAGCTCATATTTTTGGCCACTTATTGTTAGGTCATGTGCAGACCTATGCCTTGTCTCAAGGTGGATTCTTCAATATCGGAACGCTGGGAGTCATGTATGTTTATGGCTTTGACCTCTTCTTTGACTTCGCGGGCTATTCGATGTTTGCTTTAGCAGCTTCCAATCTGATGGGGATTAAAAGTCCAATTAACTTTGATCGTCCCTTTAAATCACGTGACTTAAAGGAATTCTGGAATCGTTGGCATATGAGTTTATCTTTCTGGTTCCGTGATTTTGTCTTTATGCGTCTCGTGATGGTATTGATGCGCAATAAAGTGTTCAAGAGCCGGATTACCACCTCAAATGTTGCCTACATTATTAATATGTTGGTCATGGGCTTCTGGCATGGAGTGACCTGGTACTACATCGCTTATGGGCTCTTCCATGGGCTTGGAATGGTTATCAATGATGCTTGGATTCGCAAGAAAAAGACCATCAATAAAGAAAGAAAAGCAAAAGGATTGGATCCGATACCGGACAATCGTTGGACCAAGGCTTTGGGGATCTTTATCACCTTTAATACAGTGATGCTGTCCTTCCTGATCTTCTCAGGATTCTTGGATCAGCAATGGTTCCCAAAAGTGAAATAAAAGGAGAATAAAAAATGGATGTAAAATCACAAGTAATTGAAATTATTGACGAATTGTTTATGGAAGATGTCTCAGACATGATGGATGAGGATCTCTTTGATGCGGGTGTTCTTGATAGTATGGGAACAGTCGAATTGATTGTGGAATTGGAAAATCGCTTTGGCATCCGTGTTCCTGTATCAGAATTTGGACGCGATGATTGGAACACTGCCAACAAGATCGTAGAAGGTGTAACGGAGCTTCAGAATGCTTAAGCGTTTGTGGCTGATTTTAGGGCCCGTATTTTGCGCGCTCCTCATGGTAGCAGCTTTATTATTCTTTTATCCAATCAATCATAAGCACAACTATACCGAAGAGAAAAAAGCTGCGGTTAGTCTGAATGCAGAAGGCTTCAAGAGTCGTACAAAGAAGCAAGAAGCACTTTCGGATCCAAACCATCGATTTGTTCCTTATTTCGGCTCAAGTGAATGGTTGCGTTTTGATGTGGTGCATCCAGCAGTTTTGGCTGAAAAATATGACCGTAATTACAGACCCTACTTTTTAGGAGAACGTGGTGCGGCTTCTTTGAACCAGTATTTTGGGATGCAACAGATTTTGCCAGAACTCAAGGACAATACAGCTGTTTATGTAGTTTCTCCGCAATGGTTCACCAAAAAGGGCTATGATTCCTCTGCCTTTCAACAATTCTTTAATAGCGATCAGTTGAATAGCTTTATTGCCAATCACCAACAGGATGCTGCATCCCAGTATGCTGCAAAGCGTCTGTTACAACAGTATCCAAATGTCGCCTTTCAAAGTGTTGTAACGAAAATTTCTCAAGGAAAGAAAATTTCCAGATTTGATCAGTCTTTGAACCAGTTTGTTTCCCACCTTGTCCAACGCGAAGATGCTTTGTTTAGTAATCTTGCAACGCGTACAAACGGGAATTACGATAAGAAGGTCAAAAAACGTCTACAAGATTTACCAGATCAATTCTCATATGAGAAATTGGAAGAAATTGCAACGGCTGAAGCAAAAATCAAAACCAATAACAACGACCTTGGAATCAGCAATCATTTTTACAATACTCGTTTAAAAATGAAGTTGAAGAAACTAAAAGGTTTCCAAAAAAACGAATCCTATGTTCAATCTCCTGAGTACAATGACTTGCAATTGGTTCTAGACCAGTTTGCTAAATCTCGGACCAATGTTATCTTTGTCATTCCTCCAGTTAATGCCAAATGGATGAAATACACAGGCTTGAGCCAAGAAAAGTATGAACAGGCTGTTCAAAAGATTCGTTACCAATTGGAAAGTCAAGGATTCACCAATATTGCAGACTTTTCTAAAGATGGTGATCAGCCCTACTTTATGGAAGATACGATTCATATGGGATGGAATGGTTGGCTAGCCTTTGATAAAGCGGTCAATCCCTTTGTCACAAAGGCTGAAAAAGCACCAACTTACCATCTAAATGATCGCTTCTTCAGTAAAGACTGGGCCCAATATAAAGGAACACCAGACGAATTTAAATAATGCTTGATCAAAGGGGGCAGGATCGAATCCTGGCTCCTTGATTTGTGAGGAAAGGGACGGAAAGTCACAAGTAAGCAAGAGAGTTATCCACAGGTTGTGGGAAACTTGCTTGTAAATGGATGAAAACAAGTCCTGATGCTGATGACACTTCCTCTTTTGAGGGGGTAAAAGGTGAAAGTTATCCACATTTTTGTGGATAAGTGATAAAAAACAGTGGATAAGTCAGCTGGTTTGTGAAAAGGAGAATAGTGTGAAAAAAATTTGGTTTTACGCAATCGTTCAGGGAATTGTGATCTTTTTTATTGTGGGTGGCATGACCTATGTGCTTAGGGGAGATTTCTTTTTCCGCTACCTATCCCCTATTTTTGGACTAGCAGCAGCTGTCTTGCGATTTGGGACTGCGACTTTAATGAAGGTGCTAGCACCCACTCTCTATGATGATCCCAAAAAGAAAGAAGAGAGCCACGATAACTAAAGAAGTTGCTGACTGAAAAAGTTGAGCTAAAGGCCACTTTCTGCTGGTCTTTATGGTAAAATAGAAGGAAGAATATTAGTTTGGAGATTAATTAGAAATGAAACGTTCAATGTATGCTGGACGTGTTCGTGAAGAACACATTGGAACTCGTATTACCTTGAAAGGATGGGTTAGCCGTCGTCGTGACTTGGGTGGTTTGATCTTTATCGATCTACGCGACCGCGAAGGAATCATGCAATTGGTGATCAATCCAGAAACAGTTAGTGCAGAAGTAATGGCTACAGCTGAAAGCATCCGTAGTGAATATGTTGTAGAAGTGACAGGTCTTGTGGAAGCTCGTGAACAAGCGAATCCGAACTTGCCAACTGGAGCAGTAGAACTCAAGGTAGAGACTATTACGGTTCTCAATACTGCCAAAACTACACCATTTGAAATCAAGGACGGAATTGAAGCCAATGATGATACCCGTCTTCGTTACCGCTACTTAGACCTTCGTCGTCCTGAGATGTTGGAAAATCTCAAACTCCGTGCAAAAGTAACCCATTCAATCCGCAATTACTTGGATGAATTAGAATTTATTGATGTGGAAACACCCTTTCTTTCTAAGTCAACTCCAGAAGGAGCGCGTGACTATTTGGTTCCTTCCCGTGTCAATAAGGGTCATTTCTATGCCCTTCCTCAAAGTCCTCAAATTACAAAACAATTGTTGATGAATGCTGGATTTGATCGCTATTATCAAATCGTGAAGTGTTTCCGTGATGAGGATTTACGGGGAGACCGTCAACCTGAGTTTACACAGGTCGACTTGGAAACTTCTTTCTTGAGTGATCAAGAAATCCAGGATATCACAGAAGGCTTAATTGCACGTGTCATGAAAGAAACCAAGGGAATTGAAGTAACACTCCCATTCCCACGGATGAATTATGATGATGCTATGGCCTTGTACGGTTCAGATAAACCAGATACACGTTTTGAAATGTTGCTCCAAGACTTGACAGAACTTGTCAAGGGTGTAGACTTCAAAGTCTTCTCAGAAGCTCCGGCAGTTAAGGCGATTGTCGTCAAAGGTGCAGCGGATCACTATTCTCGAAAAGACATTGATAAGTTGACAGAAGTAGCTAAGCAATACGGTGCCAAGGGTCTTGCTTGGGTCAAATATGCAGATGGTACCTTAAATGGTCCAGTTGCCAAGTTCTTGACAGATGTGACAAGCGAATTGACAACAGCTTTACACTTGGAAGACAAGGATTTGGTCCTCTTTGTGGCTGATACTCTTGAAGTAGCAAATACAACACTGGGTGCCTTGCGCGTTCGTTTGGCAAAAGAACTTGACTTAGTTGACAACAATCAATACAATTTCCTTTGGGTAGTGGATTGGCCAATGTTTGAATGGTCTGAAGAAGAAGGCCGTTATATGTCTGCTCACCATCCATTTACACTCCCACAAGCTGAAACAGAGCATGAATTGGAAGGCGATCTTTCAAAAGTTCGAGCAATTGCCTATGATATCGTCTTGAATGGGTATGAATTAGGTGGAGGAAGCCTACGGATTAATCATAAAGACTTACAAGAACGGATGTTTAAGGCGCTTGGATTTACAAAAGAAGCTGCTAATGAACAATTTGGTTTCTTGTTAGAAGCAATGGATTATGGTTTCCCACCACATGGAGGATTGGCGATTGGTTTGGACCGCTTCGTGATGCTTCTTGCGGGTGAAGACAATATCCGTGAAGTTATTGCCTTTCCTAAGAATAACAAGGCAACAGATCCAATGACACAAGCCCCATCTCTTGTTTCAGATAAGCAATTGGATGAATTAAGTCTTCAAGTAGAGGGAGCAGATCAAGAATAGGACAAAATAGCGAACGGGAAGTTTAGCAATTAGTTTTGCTCAAAGTTCCCGTTTCGTTTGATCAATGGATTGAATATGAATAAAACTCATTTTAGCAAGCTCCTTCGCTACCATGTACGGAGACTAGCTTATAACATTAAATTATTGCGCGTGCTGAAGAGCATCTCCCGTGAGAAATATGATGAAAAAGTGTCAGCTTCCTTGCTGTATGGTTTTTTATCAGCAATTGCCGTCAACTTCTTCTTTCAACCAGGACATGTATACTCCAGCGGTGCAACAGGGCTAGCTCAGATTTTATCTGTCTTGAGCCAACGGTTTATCGGTTTTACGATTCCGGTTTCCTTAACCTTTTATGCCATCAATATCCCTTTGATGATTGTGGCTTGGTATCAAATTGGCCATAAATTTACCATCTTTACCTTTATTACGGTTTCGATGAGTTCCCTCTTTATTCAGTTCGTGCCAGTGATTACTTTGACCAACGATCCGATCATGAATGCCCTATTTGGTGGGGTTGTCATGGGAACAGGGATTGGTTTTGCTCTTCGGAACAACATTTCCAGTGGTGGAACGGATATTGTCAGTTTGACGATTCGAAAACGGACAGGAAAGAATGTCGGTAGTATCTCCTTTTTGGTCAATGGGACCATCATGTTGATTGCCGGTCTGACTTTTGGTTGGAAGTATGCTCTTTACTCTATGATTACTATCTTTGTATCGAGTCGAGTAACGGATGCTGTCTTTACCAAGCAAAAACGGATGCAGGCAATGATCGTAACGAGCCAGCCAGATGCCATTATTGAAAAGATTCATAAAAAATTGCATCGTGGAGCGACCATTATCCACAATGCAGAAGGAACCTATAACCATCAGGAAAAAGCGGTTCTGCTGACAGTTATTACGCGTGCAGAGTTTAATGAATTCAAATATATTATGAAAAAAGCTGATCCTCAGGCTTTTATCACCATTTCAGAAAACGTTCATATCATTGGACGCTTTGTGGAAACAGAAGAATAGAAATAAGAGAGTGGGACAGAAATCGGTAATTCGTTAGAATTCGATTTCGTTGTCCCACCTC